>JBLIMF010000082.1:0-11201 GCA_047638615.1 Gammaproteobacteria bacterium | reverse complement strand
TAGTCGACGACGCGCGGGCCCCAACGTGACGCAACGTCATCATCCATCTCGATGACGTTGCCGTTCTGGACCGCAGCGATGACGTCCCAGCCATCGCGGGCGCCAATTGTTTCGATGGTCTGGTCACAGCACTTGGTGTCAGCAAGGAAGATCAGGTCCGGGTTGGCAGAAACGATGAACTCAGCATTCAGCTGCGGGTACCCGAAGTTGTCACCCTCGGCCTGGTCGGCGATGTTCTGGAGTCCGAGTAATGTGTAGATCTCACCGATGAACGTCGTCGAGTCCGAGCTGTAGAACGTCGGATCGAGCTCGTGGTAAATGCTCAACGAAGCATCGGCCTGCGGTGCTGCAGCAATCGCTGCGGCGAGACGGGTCTGCATGTCGAGCACCAGTTCAGCGGCGCCAGCGACGTTGCCGGTGGCCGCACCGAGCTGTTCAATCTGGGCATAAGTATCGTCAATCGTCGAAGCGGCCGGGCCGTCCCACGATGCGATGTCGATAGCTGCGAGCTGGTCGCCGAGACCGGAGAAGTCGCCACCGATGAGTACGAGGTCGGGTTCAAAAGCAGCGATTGCCTCGACGTTCGGCTCGAAGCCAGACAGTTCATTTGGCAGTTCGAGTGCCTCTGCTGGGAAGTTCGAGAAGTCGTCGACAGCAACGAGCAGGTCGCCGGCGCCGATCGCGAACATGATCTCGGTATGTGTCGGGCTAAGCGAAACGACTCGCTCAGGCACGCCTGGCTCCTCGGCTACTGCGGGGGTTGTGTCAGCCGGGGCCTCGGTGCTGGCCGGTTCTGCCTCGACGGGTGCCTCCGTCTCGGGCGGAGCATCGGTCTGAGCGGGTGCCTCCGTCTCGGACGGCGCATCGGTGCTCGTGCTCTCGGCATCGTCGCTGCCGCATGCGGCTGCTACGAAGGCGAGCGCGACGACTGCGCCGATGAGTTTCTTGCGGGTGGACCGTTCTGTTGAACGCATTGTTCCTCCAACCTCGATACCGAGGGATGTCGTGGAGGACAAGCTGGGCTCATCCGGCAGCATCAAGCCACCGGGTGCGAACCTTCCCTTGCCTCGAGGGATTGATTTCGCGTCGAATAGCAGGCGACCGGACTCACTCGAATTACTTCGAGATTACCGTTGCGGGACAGTGCTGGAATCTCACCAGACTTCGCTGCGTTGAACGACGTTTCACTTTGACGTGAACTCGACATTGTAGTGTCGGCTTCCCTAACCTTTCGCATTCAATGACGAGTAAAACTTCCAACGACAAGGCCCCGGTTGACGCTCCTGACACGGCACCGACCGATGATCCACGCCCCGACGGATTGCGACGCGCTGACTCGCTGGTCATCGTCAATACCGGGAACGGCAAGGGCAAATCGTCGTCAGCGTTCGGCATGATGATCCGCGGCCTTGCCCGCGACTGGAACGTCGCTGTCGTGCAGTTCATCAAGTCGGGAAACTGGAATGTTGGCGAAGAGAAAATGGGTCGAAAACTTGGCGTCGACTGGTTTTCGTTCGGCGATGGTTTCACCTGGGACTCCGACGATCTGACAAACGACAAAGCCCACGCCGCCGCCGGGTGGGCAAAGGCCATCGAGTTGATGGAGGCTGGCGAACATCAGCTCGTGATTTTTGATGAGCTGACCTACCTGTCATCGTTTGGCTGGTTGCCGATCGCCGACATCATTGGCCCGATTGCCGACCGGCCGCGCCACGTCAACGTCATCGTGACCGGCCGCGACGCCGCTCCTGAACTGATCGAACTTGCCGACACCGTGACCGAGATGATGGAAATCAAACACGCCTATACCCAGGGCATTCGCGCAATGCGCGGCATCGACTTCTAACGGACGACAGCGAGGGCCTCATGTCACTCACCGTTCTCATCGGCGGCGCACGAAGCGGCAAAAGCTCGCTCGCCGTCGACATTGGACGTCGCTACCAAGCTGGCTGTTCGGGCCTGGTCTCCTTCATCGCCACCGCACCGGCCAGCGATGACGACATGCGCCAGCGCATCGAGCGTCACGTAGATGAACGCCCCGACGATTGGCAGACGGTTGAGGAGCAGCTCGACCTTGCAGCTGCGGTGGAAGCTGCTCCCAAGGGCCTCATCATTATCGACTGCCTGACGCTGTGGACCTCAAACCTCATGTGGGACGGCCGGGACGATCGGCACATTCGCGGCCAGGCTGCCACCACTGCTGCCGCTGCGGCATTACGCACCGATCCCGTCGTCGTGATCACGAACGAGGTGGGGCTCGGAATCGTGCCCGACAATGACGTCGCGCGGCGCTATCGAGACATTCACGGTTTTGTCAACCAGAAGTGGGCCGCCGCCGCCGACACGGTTCTACTCCTCGTCGCCGGACGAGCGACGAAGCTCGAAGATCCATGGACACTCCTGAGCGATTTCGGCTGACCCGCCGGGCAGACTCGACGCCATGACGCTGCTCCACGACCGTCTCGCCGACCTGCCACCGCGCGACACCGCCGCCCATCAAGCCGTCGTCGAACGGGCCGCCGAAATCTTGCGCCCCGGCGGTGCGCTTGCATGGCTCGATGAGACTGCAGCCTGGATTGCCGGTTGGCAGCGCACCGATCGCCCTGCCGTCAATCGGCCAGCCGGCGTGATCTTTGCGGCAGACCACGGTGTTGCTGCCGCCGCCGGTGTCAGCGCGTACCCGTCCGACGTCACCGCCGCAATGCTCGCCGCATTCGAGGCAGGCCAAGCAACGATCAATGCTTTCGCTCGGGCCGCTGGCGCCGAGCTTCGTGCCGTCGACGTTGGTGTCGGGCGCCCCACGGGCGACATTCGACTCGAAGCAGCAATGACACCCGAGCGTTTCGATGCCGTGGTCCAACAAGCTTTCGACGCCATCGATGCGCTCGACTGCGACCTCCTCGTGCTGGGCGAAATGGGCATCGGTAACACGACGTCGTCTGCCACGATCGCTGCGTCGCTCGCAGGTGGTGAGTCTGCGTCCTGGGTCGGCCGCGGCACGGGCGTCGATGACGATGGGCTCGCCCGCAAACAAGACGCTGTCCAAGCTGCGCAGCACCGTATTGCCGGAATCACCGACCCCATCGAAATATTGCGAGAGGTCGGGGGAGCCGAGCTGGCGGCCGTCGCAGCGGCGACCATCGCTGCACGACATCGTTCGATTCCCGTCGTGCTCGACGGCTACGTCACCACTGCATCAGTCCTGCCGTTGGCAATGGTCGACCCTGGCGCACTCGACCACTGCATCGTCGGCCATTGCTCCGCCGAGCCTGGCCACCGCAAGCTGCTGGCCCACCTCGGCAAGAAGCCCTTGCTCGACCTCAACATGCGGCTCGGCGAAGGGTCCGGCGCCATGGCTGCGGTTCCGTTGATTCGCATGGCCTGCGCAGGCATCAGCGAGGTACCAACCTTCGCCGAATTCTTCGCATGAGCAACGGGCTTCCAGCGTGGGCGGCACTCGGCGCCGCGCAGTTCTTGACCCGTATTCCGATCCGGCTGCGCGCCGCACCCGATCTCGCAAAGGCGGTTGCCTGGTTCCCCATCGTTGGTGCACTGATCGGCGCCACCGTCGGTGGAGCCGCAGCCGGCCTCATGGAATTGATCCCACCCGCGGTGGCCGCAACAGTCGCCGTGCTGTTCGGAATCATGGTGACCGGGGCATTCCACGAAGACGGCCTGGCTGACACTGCCGATGCGATGGGCGGGTGGACGCCTGAGCGTCGTCGCGAGATCCTCAAGGACTCGAGGCACGGCAGCTACGGCGTGGCCGCCATGTGCGGGACCATCGTGTTACGCATCGCCTGCGTCGCGGCCTTGGCGCCAGCCGTTGCATTCGCTGCACTTGTCGCTGCTCACACGCTCGGCCGCGGTGCCGCTGTGGGTGTCATGGGGTGTGCTCCGCCGGTTGCAACAGAGGGCCTCGGTGCCGACTCGACCCGGTCACTCACGCGCTCGCATGCCGTCGCGGGCGTGGCCAGCGCGTTGGCGATCACGGCGCTGGCGACCGGGTGGTGGGTCGGACCATTTGCCGTTGCGGCCCTGCTCAGTGCCGTTGTCGTGACCGCTGTGGCACGGCGCGCTTTCGGCGGCGTGTCTGGCGACATCTTGGGCGCCGTCGAGCAGGTCGCTGAGTGCGCGATCCTCGTCGTTGCGACTGGACTCGCTTCGCGTCATGCACTTTGGTGGTGAGATTTGCCGAGAGGGATCGGGCTGCGCTGAGCACCGTTGGCACCCGGCGCATGGCTGCAGCTCGTAGTCTCTCGGCGTGAACATCCCGGCCCCTGTAGCTCAACTTGTTCGCGGCTTTGCCATGGGCGCCGCCGACATCGTGCCCGGAGTCTCGGGCGGCACCGTCGCCCTGGTCCTCGGCATTTACGGTCGCTTGATCAACAACATTCGGGTCGGCGCTCGCGGTTTAAAAGAGCTCCTGACCGGAGACATCGTTGCGTTCAAGGCGACGCTCAGTGAGATCGAATGGGTCTGGCTCGTGTCGTTGCTTGGAGGGATTCTTATCGCTATCGCGGCACTGTCATCCGTGCTCGAGCGTCTTCTCGCCGACGAACCCGTCACGATGTCGGGTCTTTTCTTCGGACTCGTGCTCGGCACGATTTACGTTGCGTACCGCATGCTTGACCGAGTCGATGCGACGGTCGTCGGCGTCATGGCTGGTGTTGGGATCAGCCTCTTTCTGCTGCTCGGCCTCAAGTCGGACACGGTGGTCGATGAGAACGCCGCCGAGGTTGTCACCAAGTCGCCGCTGATCTTCCTGCTGGTCGGAGCAATCGCCATTTGCGCCATGATCCTGCCGGGTATCTCGGGCTCGTTCCTGCTCGTCATGATGGGCATGTACACCGAGGTGCTCGGGGCGGTGAACGATCGCGATTTCGTTTCGCTTGGCGCCTTCATCGTTGGTGCCGTCGTCGGCCTCGCGCTCTTCTCGACCCTGCTCAGCTGGCTCCTCGAGCACTACCGCAACTGGGTAATCGCTGCAATGGTCGGCCTCATGCTCGGCTCAATGCGTGTGCTCTGGCCCTGGCCCAACGGCACAAACACCACCACACTGTCGGCACCGTCTGACGACGTCGTCCTGCCGATCGTTCTGGCTGTCGTTGGCATCATCGTCGTGTTCGCCGTCGAAATACTCAGCACCAGGTACGTCGACGTCGACCCCATCACGAGCAATCGCGTCGACTGAACCGCAACGCTCGAACGCCACTTGCGTCTATATCAATACATCTCATGCAATTGCCGAATGCTGGTCATTCCTTTGCTTTTCAGAGTTGGGTTCGTGGCGATCTTCGCCTGGCCACTACATGACCGGCACGTCAACCTGAGGCATTGAGTTGGATCCACACCGGAGCGACAGCCTTGTTCGCCTGCGGCTTCTATCTCGGTGTCGTCCTGTCGATGCGAGCGTTTCTGAGTGGACGCTGGAGCGCCGATCTTCCCGAACTGCCACTTGAGCACCACGACCATCGAACGGCCGCATGAGCCACGTCGCTCTCGATCTCGCCTCGAAGGTCGCTCCATTCGAGCAGATCAAGGCCTCGATCATTGGACCCCTCGCTGCGGGTGAACTGCCGGCCGACCACAAGCTCCCAGCGGGCCGCAGATTTCTAGCCGCAGATTTCGGGTCGCACCGAACACCGTCGTCGCGCCTCTCGAGAGCTCAAAGCTGACGGTTTGATCCGGTCGCGCGGACACCGTGGTACATCGGTGGTCGGTCTCCCAATCGCCAACCAGCTGAACAACAATCCACTCACGGCAGCAGCCGCCGATGCTCAAGGGAACGGGGCGTTACCGCGCGTCATTTTTGCAGCCGTCATTGCTGCTCTCGCTCGCCCTGGGTGACGACCGCTGCGACCACACCTCTTTCGTGATGATCTCAGCCGACGAGGTCGGAGATGCGCCGAATACCTTCAACCAGGTCCTCGTCGCCGAGGGCGAAGCTGAAGCGGCCGTAGCCGGGCAGGCCGAAAGCCTCACCCGGAACAAAGGCAACCTTGGCATCTTCGAGGATGAGGTCGGCAAGCTCGATCGTCGTGTTGGCGACCTTGACTGTGCCATCCGCGGACCGGATGTCCTTGCCGAGCAAACCAGTCATGTCGGGGTAGCAGTAGAACGCCCCCTGCGGCTCGAGGCAGGTAACACCGTCGATCGCATTCAGCATCTGGTGCATGGTCACAGCACGGCGAGCAAAGGCCTCACGCATCATCACGACATCGTCAAGCGGGCCCGACACTGCAGCGATTGCTGCACGCTGAGCAACGTTCGACACGTTCGAAGTGGCGTGGCTCTGGAAGTTCGTCGAGGCCTTGACGACATCGGCCGGCCCGATCATCCAGCCGACACGCCAGCCGGTCATTGCGTAGGTCTTAGCGACGCCGTTGACAATGATGCACTGGTCAGCAATATCGGGACAGAGCACCGGCATCGACGAGAACTCGTGAGCGCCGTAGGTCAGATGTTCGTAAATCTCGTCGGTGATGACCCAGACGCCGTTCGCTACTGCCCAGTCGCCAATCGCCTTGACCGCGGCGGCCGGGTACACCGCACCAGACGGATTGTCAGGGCTCACGAAGAGCAGCACCTTAGTCTTGTCGGTCTTGGCAGCATCCAGCTGTTCGATCGTGACTTGGAAGCCGGACTCGGCGTCGGTGTCGATGATCACAGGAACGCCACCGGCGAGCGTGATTGCCTCGGGGTAGGTGGTCCAGTACGGCGCCGGGCAGATCACTTCATCGCCCGGATCGCACAGCGCAGCGAATGCCGTGTACACGGCGTGCTTGCCGCCGCAGGTGACCAGCACATTGGCAGGCTCGGCAGCAAAGCCCGAGTCACGCCGCGTCTTGTCGCAGATCGCCTGCTTCAACTCGGGGAGGCCGCCAGCCGGGCTGTACTTGTGGTTCTTCGGGTCGGCACACGCTGCAGCCGCAGCGTCGACGATGTGCTGCGGGGTGGGGAAGTCGGGTTCACCGGCGCCGAAGCCAATGACGTTTTCTCCAGCAGCTTTCATGGCCTTGGCCTTCGAATCGACAGCCAACGTGGCCGATGGAGCAATGGCGGCGAGACGGGCCGACGTTCGGGTCATGGGGCTCTTCACGTTTTCAGATCATACGGCCTCGAACGACTGCGACCCATCCGGTGTCCATCCCCGATTGTTCACAACTCGAAAGCAAATCCTTGCGCGCACAAACGCTACGGTGCTCACATGGCCAGCGACGCAATGATCCGCAAGAACGTGAGTGGGCTTCCGAGCCCTGATCTCAGCCCGACAGCGACAGTGCTCGACAAGCCCTTGAGCGAGTGCAAGGTTGCAATCTGCACCACTGCAGGCCTTCGGTCCGCTGGCGACGTCAAGCTCTGGATGGATTCTTCTTTCACCGTCTTGCCGAACGAAGCTCGGGATCTCCAGCTCAGCCACTTCTCGCCCAACTTCGACCGCTCCGGGCTCACTGCTGACCTCAACACCGCCTACCCGGCCGATCGGCTCAACGAGTTGGTTGACGCCGGCGTCATTGGCTCAGTCGCCACGAACAACTTGTCCTTCATGGGTGCGCAGATGGACGCCACGTTCTCGGCGATCATCCAAGACACGGGCCCAGCTGCAGCGCAAATACTCATCGACGACGGCGTCGACGTCGTGATCTTCACACCCGTTTGACCGCTCTGCACGCGCACCGTGAGTGTGCTCGCCCATGTGTTCGAACAAGCCGGTCTCGCGACTGTCGGCATTTCCCTGGTCCGTGGCCAGGCCGAGGCAGCCAGGCCACCGCGCATGTTGCACGTCGACTTCCCGCTCGGTCGACCACTCGGCAAGCCGAGCGACGCCGAGTTCCAGACCAGCGTGCTGATGGCCATGTTTGGCCTACTCGAACGTACCGACGTGCCGATCCTCGAAGACTTTCCCGAGTCGATCGAAGACCAAACCGGCGAGGCTCCTGACTCCTGCCCGCTTCCGCCACGCCACAATCCGACCCTCCACGCCGCAATCGACGAGGCGCAAGGCCTGCGCAATGCCTACGACCGCAACCTCAAAGCAACAGGTGGCCGCACCCTCGTCGGACGGATCGCCGGCGCCGACGGAATCGCCGGTTTGATTGAGCAGCTCATCGAAATCGAGAGCGGCTCGTCGCTTGCTGACATCGGTTGGGACCCCATGGCCACAATCGCTGTCGGGCAAGATGTCCGCGCATATTACGAGGAAGCCGGCTTACAACTCGCCGACAGCACCGGTGCCCGCCAGCTCGAGACGTGGTTCTACCACCACACCCAAACCGGCCAGCTCATTCGACGCGTGCGCGACCTGATGAAAGAACGCGAAGAAGACGGCACTGCCGTCACCTACATCGTCCCCATGACCCAAGGCTGATCTCAGAAGGATCCTTCCTTCTTTTTTGAAAAGTCCTGTTCGGTCTTCGGCACTGACCGCAATGATGGGTCGGTGTCTGAGACCCCCACCATCACCATTCCTGCGGCCCTCCTCCCGGCAGACGGGCGCTTCTGCTGCGGCCCCTCCAAGGTTCGTTCCGAGCAGATCGACGCCGTCGTGGCCGCCAGCACGACCATCATGGGAACGTCGCATCGCAAGCCTGCCGTGAAGAACCTCGTCGGTGATGTCCGGTCCAAGTTGTCCGAACTCTTCTCGTTACCCGACGGCTGGGAAATCGTTCTCGGCAACGGTGGATCTACTGTGTTCTGGGACGCAGCGACATTCGGTCTCGTGCGCGAACGCAGCCAGCACCTCGTGTTCGGCGAATTCTCCTCGAAGTTCGCTGAAGCGTGCGCCACTGCGCCGCACCTCGGAGACCCCTCCGTGATCAAGGTTGACCCCGGCAGCCACCCCGAACCGACCGCCGAAGCCGGCATCGACCTCTACGCACTCACGCACAACGAAACCTCAACCGGCGTGGCCATGAAGATCCGTCGCCCAGCCGACACTGATGGCGCACTGGTTGCCGTTGACGCCACCTCCGCTGCGGGCGGCCTCTTGTGGGACCCCGCCGAAGTCGACACGTACTACTTCGCACCGCAGAAGTGCTTTGCTTCTGACGGCGGCATCTGGCTCGCGGCCTGCTCGCCCGCAGCAATCGAACGGATCAACGAGATTGGCAGCTCGGATCGCTGGCGGCCTGCCTCGCTCGACCTGCAGATCGCGCTTGACAACTCGACGAAAAATCAGACGTACAACACGCCGGCTATCGCCACCCTGGTGATGCTCAATGCGCAGCTCGACTGGATGCTGGCGAACGGCAGCCTTGCCGGCATGGCCGGCCGCAGTGCCGCCTCAGCCGACATTTTGTACTCCTGGGCGGACTCCCGCGACTGGGCGACGCCTTTCGTTGCAGATCCCGCACACCGCTCCAACGTGGTGGGCACGGTCGATCTTGATGACTCGATTGATGCAACAGCGGTCAGCAACATCCTGCGCGCCAACGGCGTGCTCGACACTGATGCGTACCGCAAGCTCGGCCGCAACCAGTTGCGAGTCGGCATGTTCCCGGCAATCGACAGCGCCGACGTCGCTGCGCTCACTGCATGCATCGATCACGTTGTCGCCGCTCTCTGACTTGAGTGGAATAGCCTGATCTGATGCAGTCAACCGATGTGCTGAGCTTCGGAATGGGCGATATTGGTTCACTTGAGCGGCCGGTCATGCTGGTCGGGCTCGAGGGATGGTTCGATGTGGCAAGTGCAGCGACGGCTGCGGTCAATGCATTTACTTCGGCGGACCACGCTGTTGTCGTTGGTTCGATCGACCCCGACCCGTTCTACGACTTCACGCAGCAGCGTCCACACGTCACCGTCAACGACGGTGTCCGCGAGATCGTCTGGCCGACGAACGACTTCGTCCTCCAGCGGAGTGGCATCGCCGACCCGAACGGCAAGCTGCAACGTGACGTTGTCGGGCTCATTGGCGTCGAGCCGCACCTCAACTGGCGCACCTACGTCGATGCGATTATCACCGTGGCTATTGCGATGGGTTGCGAGGCCGTCGTAACGGTCGGCGCCTCGGCCGAAGCAATCCCCCACACCCGTACGCCTCCGGTTACAGGCAGCACAGCAACGCCTGATCTGGCGGCCCGACTCGGGTTGTCCCAGCCGTCGTACCAAGGCATCACCGGCGTGGCCGGCGTCCTCAATGCCGAACTCGAAGCACGCGCTATTCCATCGATTTCACTGCGTGTCGGTATTCCGCACTACCTGATGAACGCCGAGCACCCCCTGGCAGTCTCAGCCCTCGCTCGGCACCTGAGCCACGTACTCGACGTTCCGACCACGACCGATCTGACCGACCAGGTTGACAGCTGGCGCGATGTGCACAACGAAATTATCGAGCATGACGACCAGCTCCGGATGTACGTCCGGATGCTTGAAGCCGAGTTCGACCGCCGCGCCGAAGCACAGATTCCGACCGCCGAGGACCTCGGCGATCAATTCGAAACCTTCTTGCGCGATCAGCGGGACGAAACCTAATTCGCAAAAGCGCTCAGGTCGCCGACTCCCTCCAGCGGCCACTTGACGAGGAGAAAATATGTCAACGGTCCCTGGGTCAACCGTCGCTTTGCTGTGTCGCTCACACGGCGTAGCAACCCGCCGCCATCGACTCGGAGGGGACCTCCCAAAGTCGAGCATCGAGACGCAATACCGTTCGGGTGCACCGGTCGAGGTGTGCCGGTCGAGGTGTGCCGAATGCCGATCGCCGAACTGGCTGAGCAAACTCAACGCACCGCTCTTTGCCTGACTCGTTCGGACCCTGCGGTGAACGCCCCTTGGGTTGTTCCGTATTGAACAGCCGCCGTTTCCCCAGCAGTCATGGTGGCGGGCGATGACGGCCGACGGATCACTTGCCGGACGCCAGCCACGCTCGATCTCGCCCCGTCCGAGCTCAAGTGGGCCGTCGAATTCGACGTTCATCCAACTCTTCGTGAAACGGCTGTGTTGGCACGTGATCTTTGGCGCGACAACACAGCAGCCGTGTTTGGCAGGACGACGACTCCAGTCGGTCCGTCAGGCTCCGGACCGGCGCTGGCGTCGACTGTGGCCGATCTCCTTCGCCAACACCCTCAACGCAATGAGCCTGAGCCGCCTACCGTCTCACCGCTGACACCGCGATCCGACGAGACCGAGCGATCAGACTTGGGCAAGGGCCTGGTCAAGATCGGCGATGATGTCTGCGATTGTCTCGAGGCCGACGCTCA
>JBLIMF010000081.1:0-11453 GCA_047638615.1 Gammaproteobacteria bacterium | reverse complement strand
GCCGCGAGATGCCACCCAAGTCGACGCTGACGGAATAACGTCGCCCACCGCGCCGCCGGCGTCCTCTGCATCCATGTTCGCCTTGCTCGCCTTCCATCTCGTCATTGGTATCGCCATCGTCGCGGCCGGACAGCAGTTGGGTCGCCATGCATTCGCCGTGGCCGCTGTTGCTCCGTTGGCCACGGTCATCTGGGCGATCACACAAGCAGCGGGGGTACTCGACGGCAAACCGATCACCGAGTCCTTCAGCTGGGTCGGTGGTCTCGGAATCAGCCTCGACTTGCGGCTCGATGCCTTCGCTCTCGTCATGGTCGCGCTGATATCAGGCATCGGATTCTTGATCTGCATGTACGCGCTCGCCTACTTCAAGCCCCACGATCCGAGCACGCCTGTCAAGTCGAATGTTGGCCGCCTGGCCGGAACGATGACGATCTTCGCCGGCGCAATGCTCGGCGTGGTCCTGTCCGACCATCTCATCGCGCTCTTCATCGCCTGGGAGCTGACATCGATCACCTCGTACCTACTCATCGGCAACGACGACACGAATCCGAGGGCGCGGGCGGCTGCACTGCAAGCAATCCTCATCACTGGCATGGGCGGCCTCGTTCTGCTCGCCGGCCTGATCATTGTTGGGCAGGCAGCTGGTTCCTACCGCCTGTCGGAGATCATCGAGAACGCCCCGACCACCGGTGCCAGCACGGCGCTCAACGCCGGCCTGATCTGCGTGCTGATCGGAGCGTTCACCAAGTCAGCGCAAGCGCCCTTCAGTAGCTGGCTGCCGGGCGCAATGGTCGCGCCGACGCCAGTCAGCGCTTACCTCCACTCCGCCACGATGGTGAAGGCCGGCGTCTATCTCGTTGCCCGCATGGCGCCGATGTTCGCGACCGAAGGGAACTGGCGGGTTGTCCTTCTGACGGTCGGTTCGGCAACGATGCTGATCGGTGGCTTGCGGGCGCTCCGTCAGCACGATCTGAAGCTGCTGCTCGCCTACGGCACGGTGAGCCAGCTCGGTTTCATGATGCTGCTGTTCGGCACCGGCGACGACCACATCGCGCAGGCCGGCGTGGTGCTCTTGCTGGCCCACGGCGCGTTCAAGGCGGCGCTGTTCATGGTTGTCGGCATCGTTGATCACGAAGTCGGCAGCCGCGACATCCGTCGTCTCTCTGGCTTCGGCAAGGGCTGGCAGCTGACGCTCGTCGCAGGAGTCGTCGGCGCAGCCTCGATGGCGGGGCTTCCGCCGCTGTTTGGATTCATTGCAAAGGAGAAGGCGCTCGACGGCTACATCGAGCACGGCGACTTCGTTGGCTCCACGGTGGTCCTCGTCGTCATTGTCGTTGCATCAATCCTGACGTTCGCTTATTCGGCCCGGTTCGTCCTCGGCCTGTTCGGTGTGTTCGCCGACCCCGAATTCGAAGCCAGCTGCGACGACGACGTCGATTCCCAAACGGCCCACGCACCGTCCTTGCAGTTCGTCAGTCCCGCATTGCTACTCACGGTGTTCAGCGTCGCAGCGGGCCTCGCGCCGGTTATCGTCGATCGGCTGGTCGAGATGGCGACCATTGCCCTACACCCCGAAGCTGAACCGAAGCACGTTCACCTCTGGGCTGGTTTTAACACCGCGTTTATGCTGTCGCTGGTGGTCATCGGCACGGGTACTGCGCTCACCGTGTTCCGGTCGCAAGTCGCAGCAACCCAGAGCGTCTCCTCGAAAGCGATCCGGCTGGTTCCGAGCAGCGAGCAGTCGTTCAACTTCCTGCTCCGCAGCGTCGGCGTCGTTGCGCGTCGGGTCACCGGGGTGCTCCAGAACGGGTCGCTTCCGATTTACGTGGCGATCATTATGATGGCGGCTACCGGTGTCCCGCTGATCGCCTTCGCCCAGGAATGGACCGGGTTCGGCGATGTGATCGAAACGCCGGTGCACGTGGTCATCGTGGCCATGATCATTGCAGCAGCACTTGGTGCATCGATTGTCCGCCGCCGTATTGCGGCAGCGCTGATGCTTGGTGCGGTGGGCTATGCGATGGCTGGGTTGTACGTCGTGCAGGGCGCCCCTGATCTCGCGCTCACGCAGTTCGCGATCGAGACGCTGAGCACGGTGCTGTTCGTGCTCGTCCTGCGGTACCTCCCATCGACCTGGACGCATAGCGCGCCGGCTATCGCTGCGCCGATGCGGATCGGCGTGTCGGTGTTTGTTGGCGTGTCGGTGTTCGTGTTTGCTCTGGTTGCCAGCGGTGCTCGCAGTGACGTGTCCGGTCCGCAACAATCCGAGATCATGGTCGAGAACTCGCTCACGAAGGGCAAGGGCTCGAACGTCGTCAACGTGATCCTTGTTGACTTCCGCGGCTGGGACACGATGGGCGAAATCACCGTCTTGCTCGTCGCCGCGTTGGGCGCAGTGAGTTTGGCCCGTGGCGGTCGTCGTCGCGACGAGCCGGGTCCGATGTTCGAAGAGATCCTCGATGACGAGCCGAACGCAGCGGTCGGCGATTCCGATAGCCCCGCATCTTTATTGGTCGGGGCGGCGCGTCATGACCAGGAGCGCAACGGATGACCGCTCCTGTCGGCCCCCCGCCGCCATCCATGGTCCTCGATCAGTCGATCAAGGTCCTGTACCACTCGATCCTCGTTTTTGCGCTCTACTTCGAGTTCGCTGGCCACAACCTGCCCGGCGGCGGGTTCGTCGGGGGCCTGATCGCTGGCGCTGCTGTTTCGCTGCGGTACGTGTCGGGCGGTGCCGAAGCGGTTCGGACCACGTTCCGTGCGCCGTCACACGTGATCTTGGGTGTCGGTCTTTTTCTTTCGTCGGCCACAGCGCTTGTACCGGTGCTGCTCGGTGGCGCTGTCCTCGAGCATGCCGAATACGAAACGAAACTCCCCTTTGGCAAAGTCAAAGTGGTTAGCGCATTGCCGTTCGACGCCGGCGTGTTCCTCGTGGTCGTCGGCCTCGTCTTGATGGCGTTTGCAGCATTCGGCGACGATCGCGTCCCGACCGAAACCGACGTCGAGGCGGCCCAATGAGTGTTTTGCTTGCATTCGCCGCCGCCGTGTTGTTCGGCACGGGCACCTGGCTGCTGTTGCAGCGCCGGTTGTCGCGCATCATCGTTGGCGTCGGCCTCATCGGCCACGGCTCCAACATCTTGCTGCTCACCTCGGGCGGTGGGCGCGGGTTGCCACCGATCATTGGGTCGGCTGATCCGACCGATTTTGCCGATCCGCTCCCACAGGCGCTCGCGTTGACCTCGATCGTCATCACCTTCGGCGTCACAGCATTCCTGTTCGCCGTCGGTTATCGCAGCTGGAGGCTCACGAACGACGACATCGTGGAAGACGATGTCGAAGATCGCTACATCGCACGTCGGGCTGTCGAGGCAGAAGTCGTTGAAGGTGAAGCAGCTGAGCGCGAACGGGCGATCGAAGAGGGCTGGGTATGAGCGGGATGGCCTCCATCGGATTCTTCGCGGTCGATGCGACCGCTCCGGGCAGCGGCGGCTTCGACGCGCTCATTCCGTTGTCGGTCATCCTTCCACTCGTTGCTGCTGGGCTGAGTGTCGGCTTCGCACACTTCCGCAACGTCCAGCGTGTGATCAGTGTCGTTGCATTGCTCGGTTTGGTTGCGAACAACGTCCTCTTGTTTGCACGTATCGATGAGGGGGCCGGTGACGCCACCGGCGGTATCGCCGTGTCGCAGGCGGGAGGTTGGGTCGCGCCACTCGGCATCTCGCTCGTCGTCGACCGCCTGGCCGCGATGATGCTTCTGGTGTCGTCGCTGATGTTGGTCTCGGTACTCGTCTACGCCATTGGCCAGCACGCAGAAGAGCGACGATTCGCCTCGTTCCACCCCGTGTACCTCGTACTTGCGGGCGGCGTGTCGGGAAGCTTCATTACCGGTGACCTGTTCAACCTATTCGTTGCGTTCGAGATGATGCTGGTCTCGAGCTACGTACTCCTCACCCTCGGTGGACGTGCTGGGCAGGTGAGATCGGGTATGTCGTATGTCGTGATCAGCCTGATTGCCTCGACGTTCTTCATTACGGCGCTGGCGTTGCTCTACTCGGCGACCGGCACCGTCAACATGGCCGAACTTGCCGAGCGGATGCCTGAACTCAGCAGTGGGGTACGCGTTGGGTTCTCCCTCCTACTGATTGCGGTCTTCGGAATCAAGGCGGGCATTTTCCCGCTGTTCTTCTGGTTGCCCGACAGCTATCCCACTGCACCGAACGCGGTCACAGCGATCTTCGCTGGGCTGCTCACCAAGGTTGGCGTCTACGCAATTATTCGTACGCAGTTGCTGCTCTTCCCGGCCGATGCGCAGCAGGGGACGCTCCTCCTTGTCATCGCCGGTTGCACGATGCTCGTCGGCGTGTTCGGTGCGCTTTCGCACGACGACCTTCAGCGCATCTTGTCGTTTCATATTGTCAGCCACATCGGCTACATGATCATGGGCCTCGGCCTTTTCACTCTCGCCGGCATTGCCGGTGCCGTTTTCTATGTGGTTCACCACATCGTCGTGAAGACGGCGCTGTTTCTTGTTGCCGGGCTGGTCGAGCGTCAGGCTGGGTCGGATCGGTTGTCTCGCGTCGGCGGCCTCGTGCGAAGCGCGCCGATGATCGCCATTCTCTTTGCTCTTCCCGCTCTGAGCATCGCGGGGATCCCGCCGTTCTCCGGGTTCGTCGCGAAGTTCGCCCTTGTCAGCGCCGGCATCGAAGCACAGCAATGGGGCATCGTTGTCGTCAGTCTCACCGTCAGCCTGCTCACGATGTACGTGATGGGTCGCATCTGGTCGAACGTGTTCTGGGGCGAACCAGAAGACGGCGAAATCGCCGATCGCCTCGAGTCGGGCGTGACGAAGGTGCCGATTCTGATGACCGCATCGACTGTCGTGGTCGTTGGACTCTCGGTCGCGCTGCTGGTCTTCGCCGGGCCGTTGTACGACCTCGCCGAGCGGGCCGCTGCCGACCTCCTGAACCCGCAGGGCTACATCGATGCCGTCCTCGGCTCGCACAGCGAGGCCGGCGGATGAACAAGTTCTTACGGCTCCCTACTTTACTCATCTGGCTAACGTCGCTGTGGGTGGCGCTGTGGGCCGACCTCTCTGTCGGCAATGTTCTCGGTGGCTTTCTCGTGACGCTCGTCGTCGTCGGCGTGGCGCGACCGACCGGAGTGACCGGGCTCGAACGCACGAGTTTCCGACCTATCTCGGTGCTGATTTTTACTGTTTATTTTTTGTGGCAGCTCGTCAAGTCGAATCTCGTTGTTGCATGGGAAATCATCACGCCGAGCCTCAAGATCAACCGGGCCATCATCGCGGTGCCGATGAATACCACGTCTGCTGGGGTCGTCACGCTTATTGCCAACTCGGTCACTCTGACGCCCGGCACTGTGACTGTCTATGTCGCCGCAAAGTCATCGAGGGATGGCGGCCCTGTCGAATGCACCTTGTTCATCCACGTCTTGCACTTCATCGATGTCGAGTCGGTCAGACGCGATGTGATGCAGCTCGAACGGCTGGCGATCAAGGCATTTGGGCAGCGCAACGAGCTGTTGCTCGTCGATGCAGCACTCAACGCCATCTCCGACGAAAAGAACGTTGTCTCATGATTCTTGTCGCCATCGTGTTTCTCGCTGTTGCGGCCGGATGTTTTCTCTACCGACTACTCCGCGGCCCGTCGATTCCTGACCGTGTGGTCGCGCTCGACGGCGTGCTGTCTGTCGTTGTCAGCGGCATCATTGTCGGTGCAGCCAAGGCGAACAGCGACATCACATTGGCGACGGTGCTCGTCGTTTCGCTGGTGGGGTTTGTCGGTACGGTCGCCCTCGGCCGGTTCATCGAGCGGAGGGGCGGCTGATGAACGTCGTCGCAGGCATTTTCCTCATCGTCGGATCGTTGCTCACCATGATTGGGGGCATTGGCGTCGTCCGGTTTAACGACCTCATGTCGCGTGTCCATGCCGCCGCAAAGGCGCCAACGCTCGGCCTGTTGCTCGTAGCTATTGGTGCTGCCATCGAGATTGGATCCGGCAAAGCGGTGGTGACACTGCTGCTCGTCGTGGTGTTGCAGCTTTTCACCTCACCGGTTGCGACCCATGTGCTCGCACGTGCGTCGTACGGCCAGGTTGATATCGAACTCGATGGAGGCGACGACTTGGCGCAGCACTTCGCCGAAGCAGCAGCAGCTGAAGCAGCAAAACTGACCGAGAAGGGCACTGCGCCGCCACGCGATGAAGGCGACGAAGGCGATGAAGGCGATGAAGGCAATGAAGGCAATGAAGGCAATGAAGGCAATGACTGAACCAGTCCGGTGCAGCTGGCCGATCGCCAGTGAGACCTACCTTGAGTATCACGACCAGGAGTGGGGTCGCCCGACCACCAGCGAGCATCGGCTGTTCGAGAAGATCTGTCTCGAAGGTTTTCAGTCGGGGTTGAGCTGGCTCACGATTCTGATGAAGCGGCCTCGGTTCCGCGAGGTATTCGCCGATTTCGACTATCGAGTTGTCGCCGAATTTGGGCGTGACGACGTCGAACGGCTGCTCCAGGACGCTGGCATCGTTCGCCACCGAGGCAAGATTGAAGCGACAATCAACAATGCCCAGCGGGCCATCGAGCTGGTCGACGCAGAAGGGTCGCTCGTTGATTGGGTTTGGGAATGGGCAGTGTCGGAACCGGAACGGACCGACGAGGGTGGAATCCCCACGAAGACCGGTCGTTCGGCGGCCTTGGCCAGAGATCTGAAGCGTCGCGGTTGGAAGTTCTTCGGGCCGACGACGGCGTATGCGTTCATGCAATCTGAAGCGCTGACGAACGATCACGACGCCACTTGCTTCGTCTACCAGGCGTGCCAAGACGAACGGCAGGCGTTTCTCGCCGGCCGGACGTTACGGGTGTGACTGGTACCGATTCGATACGATGAGCGCATGCGGCCAGCGACCACTCTTTCGCTCGGACTTCTCTTGTTTGTGATTCTGCTTGCCGGGATCATTTCATTGGTTCGTCTCTGAGCATGTTGATGTTGGGCACGATCGTGCTGGACTCGGAAATGTCGAAAACGGTTGCGTCACAGCAATCCCACGGCTACCTCCCCTGGGGAACTTCCAGGTGAATCTTGCGCACATCCTTGAACCCCACGACGCCGACTCGATCGCTCTGATCAGTCGTGGGCGTGAAACGACCTACGCCGAACTGCGCAGCCAGATCGACTGTCTGCGCGGTGGGCTCGCGTCGGTCGGCGTCACTGCGGGTGATCGCGTCGCGCTGCTGTGCTCAAACAGCCGGCATTTTGTCATCATTTACTTCGCCACGGTTGGCCTCGGTGCCATCGCCGTTCCGCTGAACCCGCTGAGCCCTGCGCCAGCTCTCGAAAAAGAAATCGCCAATGTCGGTGCCAAGGTTGTCGTCGTCGAGAAGGTGAGCGCCGCAACATGGTCGAACGTCGACCGGTCGCTGGTCCCAACGGTCGAAACCGTGCTGAGCACTGATGGCGAGAACGCACCGGCTGGTGCTCGTTCGATTGATGAACTCCTCGACGCCGATGCGGTCGACATCGTCGATGTCAGCAACGAAGCAACAGCTGTTCTCATCTTCACGAGTGGGACGTCGGGCCTGCCCCGCGCAGCGATGCTGACGCACGGCAACGTGTTGACGAACCTCGCGCAGAGCGACGCAACCGGCATCCTCAACAGCGACGACGTGATCTGGAGCGTGCTCCCGCTGTTTCATATCTTTGGCCTCAATGTCGTGATGACCACGGGACTGGGCGTCGGAGCGACTGTCATGCTCGTGCAGCGTTTCGACCCGCATAGCGCTGCCGAGTCGATTCGTGACCGCGGGGCGACCGTTGTGCCCGGTGCGCCAGCGATGTGGGCAGCTTTCACGCATTTCGACGAGTTGCCCGCTGACAGCTTCAAGGCCGTCCGCATAGCGCTGTCCGGTGCCTCGAAACTCCCGGTCCCGGTGTTTATGGCTATGCGCGACCGCTTTGGCATCGAGATCGCAGAGGGATACGGGCTCACTGAAACCTCGGCGACAGTCACCACCTCGCTCGGCGCCCCGATGCGCCCCGGCTCGGTTGGCCTTGCGTTCGAGGGTGTCGAAATCCGCCTGGTCAGCGGAGACAACGATGTTCTCGTCGGTGACGTCGGCGAAATCTGGGTACGTGGCGCGAATGTGTTCCCCGGATACTTCAACGATCCGGTCGCCACCGCTGCTGTGCTGACCGAGGACGGATGGCTGAAAACCGGCGACATGGGCATGGCTGACGGCGATGGCTACATGTTTATTGTCGACCGAGCGAAGGACCTCGTCATCGTGTCCGGGTTCAATGTGTACCCGGCTGAGGTCGAAGAGGTGCTCGCCACGCATCCTGAGGTCGCCGAAGTCGGCGTGCTTGGCGTGCCGCACCCGCACACCGGTGAGGCCGTCAAGGCATTCGTCGTGTTGACGCCGGGCTCGGACGTCGACGAGGAGACATTGATCGAATACAGCCTTGACCGGCTCGCTCGATACAAATGTCCGTCAAAAATTATGTTCGTCGATGAGTTGCCCCGCAACCCCACCGGCAAGCTGCTTCGCCGCCGGCTCGACGACACGCTCTCAGTATCTTGACTTGGCCCGTTCTTCCGACGCTCATTTTTGCGTCAGCCATTGCGGTGCTCGACGTCGTCTCAGCTCGCACAAACGTCGAAGGTAGGTGAGATCGCGCGGTGACGAACCTCACAAAGCGACCTGGCGGTCGTCTTGTGAAAACGTGCACAAACGTTCTAGCGTGGTCAAGGCATGGCTGGTCAGCGAACTCGACGCCGAATTCCGGAGGCTACGGTCGCCCGTCTCCCGGTGTACCTGCGCATCCTCAGCGATCAGTTCGAAGCCGATGTGACGAAAATTTCGTCCGAAGAACTCGCCGATTTGGCCGGTGTCAATGCTGCCAAGGTCCGCAAAGATCTGAGCTACCTGGGCAGCTACGGCACCCGCGGTGTGGGCTACGAGGTCGAATTCCTTGTGTACCAGATCCGTCGTGAGCTGGGACTCACCCATGATTGGCCCGTCGTGATCGTTGGCGCTGGCAATATGGGCCAGGCGCTCGCTGGTTACAACGGCTTCGGAGACCGTGGATTTCCCGTTGGCGGGATCGTCGATATTGACGACGCCAAAGTCGGTGCAGTCGTCGGTGGCGTTCGGGTGCGACACCTGTCTGAATTGGCGCAGGTCGTCGCCGCCCGGAACATTTCGATCGGCGTTATCGCCACTCCAGGGCACGCTGCGCAAGACGCAGCCGATGCGTTGGTGGCTGCCGGTGTGACGAGCGTCTTAAACTTCGCTCCAACAGTGATCATCGTGCCGCACGGGATCAGCGTTGGCAAAGTTGACCTCGCTGTCGAGTTGCAGATCCTGGCATATCACGAACAACGTCGGATTAATGCGGCAAAAGGTTCTTCACTGGTTTCGGTTCCGGGCGAGTCTCGCCGAGGCGCCAGCGCGTAGGGTTATTGAAAGATGTCTATTCTTGTCATCGGTGTCAACCACCGCACCAGCCCGTTGGCTCTGCTGGAACGGTTGACGCTCGCGCCCGAGACGCTGGGCAAAGCAGTGTCGGGGCTCTCGCAACGAGACAACATTCGTGAAGCTGTCGTCCTCTCTACGTGCAACCGCACAGAGGTGTACGTCGTCACCGAGCTGTTCCACGGGGCGTACGGTGATGTCCGAGATTTCCTGTGCGAGATCAGCGACCTGTCGGTCGAAGAGCTCACCCCGCATCTCTACAGCCAGCACGACGATGCTGCTGTAAGCCACCTTTTTGAGGTTGCGGCCGGGCTCGATTCTGCCGTGCTCGGCGAAAGCGAAATCCTCGGTCAGGTCAAGACTGCATGGGAAACTGCACAGCACGAAGGCGCAGCTCGATCGAGCCTCAACCTGCTCTTCCGCTCGGCGGTCGAAACGGGCAAGCGGGCTCGGAGCGAAACCACGATTAGCCGTGGAACGGCGTCGATCAGCCATGCCGCTGTCGAGATGGCGACCGAAGTGGTCGGCGAACTCGCTGGCAAGCGAGTTGTTGTCGTCGGTGCCGGTTCCATGGGCGCAGGTGTTGCTGTGGCACTGCACAAAGCAGGTGGCTCAGAGATTCTTGTCGTGAACCGCTCGCCTGAGCGCGGCGCATCGCTCGCAGCTCGAGTCGACGGTCGCACCGTGGGCATGGATCAGCTCACTGCGGCCGTTGCCGCCGCCGATGTCATCGTGGCAAGCACCGGATCGGGCCAGCCGATTATCACCGCCGAACTGGTCCGCAAGGCTCGGCCGGACGACCGGGTCAGCCAACCGTTGCACATTTTCGACATCGCCATGCCGCGTGACGTCGAAGTTGGTGTCACCGACCTTGCGGGCGTCACGGTGTTTAACCTCGATGATCTTCGCGATTGGGCTGATCGCGGCCTGGCTCACCGAGCCACAGAAGCCGATCGTGTCCGTGAAATTGTTCTCGAAGAGGTCGAGTCGTTCGCCGTCGAGTCGACTGCTCGCCAGGCAGCCCCGCTCGTTGCGTCCATGCGAGAAGCTGCTGATCGGGTTCGCTCCGGTGAATTGGACCGCTTCTCCTCGAAGCTTGGTGCACTCGGCGAGAACGAGCGTCAAATTGTCGAGTCGATCACCAAGGCCATCGTGGCCAAGCTCTTGCACGAGCCGTCGGTTCGGCTGAAGGCGCAAGCAGGCACCCCACAGGGTGACCGCAACGCTGCAGCTGTTCGCGATCTTTTCGACCTGACCTGACCTGACCCGTTCAATCGCCAGAATCGCTCAATGACCACAGCACTCCGTATTGCGACCCGCGGCTCGCGTCAGGCTTGGGCGCAAGCAACTGCGGTTGCTGATTCTCTTGCTGCTGCGACCGGTCGTGCAGTGGAACTTGTCCAAATCAACACCACGGGTGACATGCAGTCCGAGGTCCCACTGCACAGCATTGGTGGTCAGGGCGTCTTCGTCAAAGAAGTCCAGCGCGCCGTACTCGACGGTCGTGCCGACATCGCTGCTCACTCGGCCAAAGACCTCACCTCGGATGCCGCCGATGGGCTGCTGCTTGCAGCGTTCACTAAACGCCGAGATGCGCGCGACGCGTTAATCGGTTCCACGCTCGACGCCTTGCCTGTGGGTGCCACCGTTGCGTCGGGCTCAGTTCGGCGTCGCGCCCAGATCGGTCGCGTTCGACCCGACTTGGAGTTCGCGGAACTGCGCGGCAACATCGATACGCGGCTGTCCAAGATTCCTGATGGTGGTGCCATCGTCATGGCGGTCGCGGCCCTGCAGATCCTCGACATGACCGATCGGATCACCGAGATGCTCTCGGTCGACGAGTTTGTCCCGGCAATCGGCCAGGGGTGCGTCGCCATCGAATGCCGACTGGACGATTCGGCGACCATTGAAGCGCTTGCGGCAATCGACCATGCCCCGACGCGTCACGACGTCGAAGTCGA
>JBLIMF010000080.1:0-11501 GCA_047638615.1 Gammaproteobacteria bacterium | reverse complement strand
CGCTCCAACGCATACGCCTCAGCGGCACGTTCGTTGAATGCATCGAGGTCCCAGGCTTTGGAGATGTCGGTGAGGAACGGTCCGGGCACGATGCAGTTGACACGAACCTTCGGGCCAAGCGTGCGCGACAGTCCGTAGGTCAAGTTGTTGATTCCGGCTTTCGCTGCGCCGTACACCAACTCGTTCGGGCTCGGACGTTGCGACGCGATCGAGGAAACAAAGATGATCGACCCCCCAGCATCGGTGGCAGCCATGCGCGTGCCGACGAGCGCCGAAAGCCGGAATGGCCCCTTGAGATTGACATCGAGCACCTTGTCGTAGAGCTCTTCGGTGATCGTGTCGATCGATTTGTAGAGCGGCGACATGCCGGCGTTGTTGACGAGTACATCGATCTTGCCGAACTGCTCATAGGCCACTTCGGCCAATCGATCGCTGTCGTCCCAGCTGCCAGCGTGGTACGCCACCGCCAGCGCGTTGCGGCCGGTCGTCCGCTCGACCTGCCTGGCCAGTTGCTCGCAGCTGTCGAGCTTGCGGCTCGCAATCACCACGTCAGCGCCGCGCTGGGCAAACGCCATCACCATCTCTTTGCCCAGCCCTCGCGACCCGCCTGTGACGATGGCAACGCGCCCCGTCATGTCGAAGAGGTCGGCCGGCTCAGATGTCTCATCACTCATGGCGGTGCAGCTTGTCAGACGCCCGCTCGCCAGCGGTGTTCGAGCTTGCGCCCAATTGGCAGCTACCGGGCGCGGCGTGCTGATTGGACTCCGACGATTGCGATGACGGCCAGGAGCGCGCCGGCGATGACGGCCACGGCGCGATCGGTGTGGAACGCCTTCACTTCTTTGAGGCCGCCGATTGAACCGACGGAAGCCACGGAGGCGATTGACCCCACGGAGCCGACGGACAGAATTGAGCCAGCCGAACCAATCGAGAGGATTGAGCCAGCCGAACCGATCGAGAGGATGGAACCCGTCGAGCCAAGCGACTTCATTGACCCGGTCGAACCAACCGAGGCCCAATTGGTCTCAACGGCCGTGACCTTGGTTGCCAGCGCGAACCGAACCGCACCCCGGCCGGTCCCGCGTGAGACACCGATGACGCCCCGGCCCGCAAGGCTGGCACGGCCAATAACAAGGCGAACAGCGCCGCGACCTGAGCGCTGCAGTAGTCGCCCCGTTGTTCGTGTGCCACTCGTTAGGCGCGACGGGGGCGCTGCGGGTGCTTCAAGAGTGTTCATCGTCAGATCGTGCCACATCGCAAGCCCAGTAGTCTTCTCGTCATGAGCGATCAGATCCTCGACGTCGACCTCCTGGCCTTCGAGCGCGGCAGCTCCGAACAGCGGCGAGCCGTTGTCGACGGCGTGACTCGCAGCCTTGCGACCGGGTTCGTCTACACCAGCCACGACCTCAGCGAAGACCTCCTCGACACGGCATACGGAATGCTGCGCGAGTTCTTTGAGAAGACACCCGACGAGAAGCAGCAGAGCACGGCCCAAGGCGCCAGTGGCCAGACCGGATACACGGGCCTTCTCGTTGAAACCGCCGCGTCGAGCGATACGCCTGACTGGAAAGAGATGTTGAACTGGGCTCGTGAGATCGACCCAGGCCACCCGCTGAAGCGGAGCTTCCCGCACTCGTACCCTGATCAGGTGCTGCCCGAGTCGGTGGTGCCCGGTATCACCGACGTGTTGTACCGGTTCCACGATTCAATCGCCGACCTCCAGCGTCGGTTTCTGCGCGTCATTGCCGAAGGCATCGGCTGCCACGAGACGTTCTTCGACGACATGGTCAAGGACGGGCCAACCCTGACGCGTGCAATTCGGTACCCGTCGATGGGTGAGATTCCGGCCTCGGACGGCGACGCTCCGAGCTACGTGTGGGCGGCGGAGCACGGAGACATCAACCTGATCACCGCCCTGCCACGGGCAACGGCACCCGGGTTGCAGGTCAAGGTTGGCGACCAATGGGTCGACGCAGTCGCCCCCGACAACGGCGTCATCATCAACACCGGAATCATGCTCGAGCGGTTGACCAATGGGGCGATCCCGATTGGTTGGCATCGCGTCGTTGCCTCCCCCGGCTTTACCGGCGAACGGTACAGCGTCGTGCAGTTCTGTCATCCCCGACCCTGGACCGTTCTGGCGCCCGTGGCATCGTGCTGTACACCTGAGAACCCGCAGCGCTTCTCCGCAATGAGTGCGGCGGACGCACTGAGCGAAGTGCTCTACGAGATCAATCTCGTGGAGGACGCACGCCGCATCACCAGCTGAGCGGGCGTTAGAAGCGCAGAAAGTTGGCTGGCATTGCGTCGTCGCCTGCCAGAGCGAGGCTGACCCATACGTGGGTAGCAAGATCGACGCTGCGGCCCCAACCGTCAGGTGTTTGATCGGAGCCGCCAGCGCCGGGGCCGTAGGGCTCGGCTGGCATCCAGGTGCATTGCTCGTGCGGACTGATCAATGCGCCCCATCCGTTGGCCTGGACCTGGCCGGTCGAGGTGATGACCCATTCGGAGTCGACCTCGCTGTTGTTGTCGGTCGTTTCGACTGTGACGGCTGCAGTAGACGTGCTTCGGGCGGGGACCGACCACTGGCCGATGCCAGCCTGGCAGGTGGAGCCGAACAAGGCATCGACGGCTGGGCCGAATGCATCAACTGGATTGCCCTCAACGTCGATGACCGTCAGGCGGAGATGCGGAGCGACTGCGTTGGGATCGATGACGACAGTCGAGTCGGTCGGCACGTCTGCGCGGACGCCGATCGGAAGCGGATCGGTGTCGCCCATGAACCCGATGATCTGCCCGGCTCGAACAGTGCGGCCCACTTCGGCGAGCGCAGTCAGGCGTAGATGGTCAGGCGCGTCCCCATCGTCGGTGCCCTGGTTGTCGTCGTTGAAGCCGGCGTAGATGTAGCTGAGGCCATTGGTCGCGGTGATCGTCACCGTGATGGGTCGATCGGAGTTTGGCTGGTCGTTGACAGCGGTGACCACACCGTCTGCGGCCGCACGGATCGGCTGCAGCTTGACGCCAAAGATGATTGCTGGAGCCTGCGCTGTACAGAGGCCAGCAGCTTCGATGTCAGCACGGGAGATCGACATATCTGTTTGTGCTTCGGCATCGTTTGTCAGCGCGTTGCAGTCGGGTGCGGCGAGGCGTGATGGGCCGAGCACGGGATAGGCCATGTGAGCGATGCCGTCGTCGCTCTGCTTCAGGAGGGGTGGGGCACCGAGTCGGCCGACGGCTTCGCCAAGCGAGAGCGACTGCGGTACGGGCTGTCCGGAGATCGTGGCGAACACGCCGAGCCACCGAGTCTGATACTCGCGGATGGTCAAGACGTTTCCAGCTGACGGAACTGGCACGACGTCCATCAGGGCCGGTTCGCGAGACGCACGCGGGTAGTACCACATCACCGGAATCATGGAGACGTCGTTGTTCCATTGCTCGAGGAAACGGACGACGTCGAGGGCGGCGCGTTCGTCTTGAATGTGCGGGGGCGCCAGGTAGGCGTGGGCGTAGCCGCCGTGGTTGGCCCAAGTGGAGCCGATGAACTGGTATGCGCCCGATGCGTTGCCTCGGTTTGGCGGGATCCCGTACTGGCCACGGGACTCCATGTAACGAATTGTTGCCATGACGTTCCCGATCTCGTCGGGGTAGATCGCGACGTTCTGAGGGGCCGGTGTAATGGTCGTCGTCGTCGTAACCGTGGTCGTGGTGACGGTGATGGGCGCGGTCGTGGAGGGGGTTGTCGTCGAGGGGATTGTGGTCGAGGGGATTGTCGTCGGAATGACCGTGGGGGCAACCGTGGTTGTCGGCGTGGTTGTCGTCTCGAGCCGAACCGGGACGGTGTCGGCTGACTCTTGGTCGGCGCTTGCCCCGACGGTTGTTGCAGCAGACAGAGCGAGCACTGCGGCCACTGCGATGATGCCGACCCGCGCCATTGGCGAATGGCGACGGATGGAGGGGGGTGGAGTCATGTCGGAAGTGTGGGTGGGGTCGAGAACCCTGCGAAGTCAGAACAGGATAGTCACAAGCGCATCGGCACGTTTGTTGCCGAAGGAGAGCAAAAATTCGTCGAGACTGTGCGGTACCGCAACCTGCACAGCCGGTCGCCTCGGCCGCAAGCTACCGTCGGGGCTGCATGGTTGTCTCCAATCAGGCCGACGAGTCGGTCGAACCACTCGCCGTCGCCGCCGAAGACCAACCTGAGGTGAAGCCTCTGTTGCAGACCGATGTCATTCTGGCGGTCGATATCGGCGGTACAAAGTTCGCTGCCGGTCTCGTCACGGCTCGTGGTGAGCTCATTGCGCGGTCTCGTGTCGAAGTGGAACGAGACGTCGGCCCAGAGTCGCATTATACCTCGCTGGCGAATCTGGTCATCGAAATGCAACAGCAGGCGGTCTACCAAGGTGCACGAGTTCGTGCAGTCGGTGTTGGCGCCGCTGGGCCGGTTACCCGCCAACTCGAGACCGTCTCGCCGGTGAACATCCCCGAGTGGCGCGATTTCCCGCTTCGAGCCCGACTTCAAGAGCTCACCGGGCTGCAGGTTTTCGGCGATCTCGATGCCAAGGCACTGGCGCTGGCTGAAGGCTGGCTGGGTGCAGCTCAGGGGCAGCGTGACTTCTGTGCGATGACCGTGTCGACCGGCATCGGCGGCGGCATCGTGCTCGATGGCGAACTTCTTGATGGAGAGTCCGGCAATGCGGGCCACATCGGCCACATCATCGTCGAGCCACTCGGCCGCCGGTGCGGTTGCGGTGCCCAAGGATGCCTTGAGGCCGAAGCGTCTGGCCTGGCCATCGAGCAGATAACCGGCCGCCCACCGAGCGAACCGACGTACGAGATCATGCAACGCACGGGAACCCTGGTGGGCCGGGCTGCAGCAACGATTTGCAACTTGCTCGACCTCACATTGGTGGTCGTTGGTGGCGCTGTTGCGCTGGGCTTCGCGGCAACCTTCTTCCACTCTGCTCAGGCCGCGCTCGACGAGAACGTCCAGCTCTCCTACAGCAGAGGCGCCCGCATCACGCCATCACGGCTCGCCGATTCTGGGCCTCTGATTGGCGCAGGTGCCGTCGGCTGGCGTGGCATTCGCCGCGCTGCACGCGGCGTGCATTGATTGTTTGCGCAGAGCTGTGTGAAAAGGCGGCTGGCAGTCCTCGGATCTGGGTCGAGTTCCCCTCGTGGTTGATTAGCCGCCGATTGCGCGATACATGCGCTCGGCCGGGCCACGCCCGAATCGGCGATGCCAAACGTTGGCTGCCGCGATGGCCACGATCCAGAAGCAGAATGCGAAGAGCAGTGGCGTCGTGAGCCCGCCGGGCTCGATCAGGCCAATCGAGTCGACGAGGAAGTTGAATGCGAAGATGTGCGCCAGATACAGGGTGAGCGTCATCTGTCCTGCTCGCCGGAGCGGATCGGTCTGGTCTTCGAATCGATTGGCGATCATGTCGATCACTGCGAATGCAACGAGGGCGGTGCCGAGTGCGCTGGCGACGTAGACGAGGCCCAGACTGCCCGGATGAGTGGAGAGCACGGTCCGCTGGAAGTCGGTCGAAGCGAGGCCCGACACGATCGAGGCGCCGGCGAAAAGCGCTGTCCCGGCACCGAGTGCGGCCGAGTGCCACCAGCTCGTGTCGAGCACCCGGCCGAGCAACAGGCCGAAGCAGAAAAACCCGAACCAGGGGAGCAGCGGGTGTGTTCCGTTGACAAACACATTGAACAGGAAGCTCTCCGGCGAACTTTCGTCTGGAAAGAAAAGCCAACGCGTGTCTGCGCCCGCCTGCAACTGTTGGAACTCCCAGATCCTGAGCATTGCGCCAGCAGCCACTGCGACCGCTCCGACGAGTGCGACCCACCTGCTGCGAAGTGTGAAAAGTAGTGCGGCGAGCGCGAACATCGCGCCGTAGAACGGAATGATCGTGCCGGCCCACACGGTGTCGAGGAACAGCCCGCCTGCGTAGAGCAACACGCCGCGTCGGGCCAACCTCCAACGCATCTCGGTGACCTCGTCTTCGCTGCCGGTCCAGACGACCTTGCGCGTGAGCAACGTGACGCCAACACCGGCAACGAGCACGAATGTGGCAGCGAAGCGCGACGACAGTGGCCCGGTCCACGGGTCGAACAGATCGCTCGCCCAATTGCTGTTCCGATCGCCGCCCCTGAGGATTAGGTAGCCGTGGTAATTCATCACAACGACGCCGATCAGTGCGACCGCTCTCACGACATCGGGGCCGGGTAGGCGCTTCACCGAGCCCGCCGAGGTCGAAGTGAGCGTGCTGTTGTTTACAGCCACTCGTACTCGTCGACTGCCGTCATGTTCAGTGGCCGCTGCAGATCGACACGATCGCCGATGGCCGGTGTTGGCGAGCCGTCGGGGACGAACGTCATCGTTGTGTGCATGTGCGGTGCCTCATGCAGCGCCAGGCGGGTGCGTTCGAAATGGAAGGGGCTGAGGCTGCTGAGCTCGCCCTGGTCGATGGCGGTGACGCCGTTTGCCGTACCGGCACCGACCATCACGAGGTGTCCGTTGCCGCCGACGGCACCCATCCGGTACCCAGCGTTGTCGCCGGCATCGACAGGGTGGACGTCGATCACGTCGGCACTGAGGTGCAGAGCCTGCTTGTCGCCGTGCCACAACATCGTTCCCATTCGTAGACGGTACGAATGAGTCGCTGGCAGTTGTGCGTAGGTGGTGATGTCGAGATGGCTGGCCCACACAGGGATGGCCGGGTCGATCGCCGGCAGCAACGTGGTGATCGCCGCGCCATGTTCGGCACGAGTGCCTGCCAGCGGTGGGTGGATGCTTACCCCGACGACGTCGAGTCCGCAAGCGAGGGCACGATCAATGAGCGCGGGGTCACGTCCGAAACGTCGCATTGGGCTTGCCAGTTTGACGACAACGCGCCCATTCCACCCAGCGAGTGCAGCGAGGTGTTCATCGGCGCCGACCGTGAGGATCGGTTTGGTGCTCGTCGGCGCAGTGAGCGTCGGCGTGAGAACGATGGGGGTCAGCTCGTCGGGGAGGCCATCGAGTTCGTGGACGGTGCCGACTGCCACGGTGTCGCAGAATTCGGCGGCGATGCTCGCCAACCAGTTCCGACCGAATCCGTAGCCGTTTCCCTTGACGACGGGTACGAGGCCATCGACGGCATTGGCGATACGGGCGACCTGCGACCGCCAGATCGCTGTTCGAATCGTCAACCGTACCGTCACGTCCTGAACGGTAATCGCTGAACTCAGCAATCCCTGCCCGCTGTGCCGACTGGGCGGTGCTGGTGCTCCGTCGCGGGTTGCGGTGAGCGAGGAATCGACCGCCCCGGCCACGACACGAACTTCGGCGCCACGGGACGCCACGTGCGGTGGCGCCGCATTCCTGACCACAGACCCCACCCATAGGCGACATCGGTTGGCGTGGCAGAGACATCGAGCGCGATTGCGCCGATTGCGACGATCCGCATCCGTTTCGAGAACAACGCAAGGATCGCGAGCGGTGGCCACCACACACGTCGGAGCGCAACACCGAGTTGGCGAAGCCCGTGAACGTGGCTGCTGAGCGCCGTTCGGACCGACCACGCTGTGGAGACATCGGGCAGCTTGCGGACGAGCGCCGCCACGCTCGCAGCGACCGTCGCAATGGCGACGGCTGGGTGGCCGGCCAGCGCGCTGAGCCACGAGCCGACCGCCCATCCATTGGTCTGGAGCGGTGCAAGCGAGTCGGGGTGGCGGAGGGCAAGTGGGGCGGCGGACGATCCGTAGCCGGCCTGTTGGCGCAGCCGGTCGGACCAGTTCGAACGCGGCTCATGCCAGACCGTTGACGCTGGTTCGTAGCGGCAGCGCCATCCTGCCTGGTCCAGCCGCCAGACGAAGTCGACGTCTTCGCCGAAGCGCAACGCTTGGTCGAAGCCGCCGACCGCATCGAGGGCATCAGCCCGTACAACGATCGCTGCGGCGGGGACATAACTGACACGCGTGCCGGCCCGAATGCGGCCGGGTTCGTTGCCGAGGTCGAGCGGTGAGCCTGGTTCGCCCGCGACACGCGGGGCGACCAGTGCGACGCTTGGGTCATCGAAATGCGGCAATAGCGGGGTCAGCCAAGATCCAATGCCCACGTCGGCCAGAAGATCGACGTCGGCATCGACGAATGCAACCAGCGCTGTGGTGGCGAGTGGTCGGCCGGCGTTGCGGGCGGCACCAGGACCGCTGTTGTCGTCGAGCCGAATCGTCGCCCCGGCGATCGGTGGTGTGGAGCCGTCGTCGACGACCACCCGTCCGTCGGTTGCCGCGACGCCACCGAGTTGCGGGGTGACGACCGTGACGTCGTTGAGGGCGAACGCACTCGTGGCATCGGAGGGGTATGCGGGATGGATCGCGCCAGCATCGAGCAAGCGATCGGTCAGGGTGGACGAGGCGACGTCGGAGCCCCGCTCAATCTGCTTGGCGATCCGTGCTCCAGATGCGGTGAGTCGAAAGAACTTGAGTGGGGACCCAGCGACGACGACGGTGCCGGTGCGCTCCCAGGTGCCGTCGAGAGCAAAGCGCATTTTATTGGGAATGTTTGGACCCGGTCGACCCGAGCCGGGCGGCAGCAACTTGGATGCGGTCGTTCCCGATCGGGGTCGGGTCGATTGGTCGCCAGGCCTCGATGGCATGGACGAGGTCGTTCACGAAGCTGACGATGAACTGGTCGCCCTCGGTTCCTGACGCTCCGGCTGGATCGCCGAGTACTCCGGACGGACTGACCGCTTTCACGCCGTGGGCCCGCAACTTGTCGATGTCGGCATCGACGCCCGGGGCGGCGAGTTCGAGCCGGACCAGGCCCGGATCGATGGCGAGCATGAGCGATGTTTCGATTCGCCCGGCGTGTAGGTCCTGTGGCCCGCCGTCGGCGCGCCGCGGCCACTTCGGCCACCAGGAGAGCACGTGGCGACCTTCTGATCGAAGGGTTCGCGTCGCTGCTTCGACTGCCGCGGAGTTACCGCCATGTCCGTTGACGAACACGACGCCAGCAGCCCAATCTGCGCTGCGGCCGAGTTCGAGAGCGACCTGCGTCATCACCTCGGTGCCGATCGACAGCGTGCCGGGGAAGCCAGCGTGCTCGCCCGATGCGGTGACGGCGAGCGACGGCCCGACCATCAATCCGTTGGTCAGGTGCGTGGCCCGTTGGACGATCTCTTCGGCGATCAAGGTGTCGGTCGACATCGGGAGATGCGGGCCGTGCTGTTCGGTCGAGCCAACAGGAACCAGAATGATCGGGGTGCGGGTGCCATCGTCGAAGACGGGGTTGTCGACGAGCGTCTGCACTTCCTTCCACGTCGCCTCACCCAATCGCACCCGACCATCATGCCGAACATCAGGCCGTTCCGTTACATCTCGCTCGGAGTCGGGTGCGATGGGGCGGGGCGCGATGGTCGCTCGCAGCGAGGAGCCGCAGTCAGGCAGCGGTGTGCTGGCGGCGTTCGCGGAGCCAGCGGACCAGTTCGATCAGGCCGGTGATGCTGAGCGCAGTGGCGAACGCGAACCAGAAGGCGAGGGTGTGGTTGTCTTCGAATGTTTGCCCAAACAGGTAGCCGAGTAAGCCGGCGTACCCCGCCCAAATTGTCGTGGCCACTGCGATCCAGGCGACGAACCATGCTCGCGGTTGTGCGGTAACGCCCGACGAGACCGTCAAGATCGTGCGGCCACCCGGGATGAAGCGGGCAGTTATCAACAGCATTCCGCCACGCTTGCGAATTTGGCGACCAGCGGCATCGAGCCGTTCCTGGCGCGATTCCTTGCGAGCCGCCCAGGCTTGCACTCTTCCCTTGAACTTGTCGCCGATCGTGTAGGCCAGGTTGTCGCCAAGGAACGCACCGAATGCGCCGGCAAAGATGACGAGAGCGATGTTCTGGTTGCCCTGTCCGGCAGCGACGCCACCGATGATCACTGTGGTCTCACTCGGTACTACCGGAATGACGGAGTCCAGAAGTGCAATGGCAAAGATGACCAATAGGAACCACCAATTGGCCGAGATCTCGTCGAGCTTGTTCGTGAGATCAGTGATGATGTTCGCCAACATTCCGCATGGACGTTATCTCTCCGACACCGGTTCGTTCTCGACACTTAGGGTTGATGGCTTGGTGCCAGGTCATCTCACCACATCTGGTCTGGCGTGGAGTGGCCAGTTGTGGTGCAGCGTCGCGTGGGTTGGGATCTGTTGTCGGTAGTGGCCGAGCAGCAGCTGCGTCGAGGAGCCTCATGCATGCTGGACCTCGTCGCACGCGAAGAGCCGCGTCAGGAGTGGGCGGAACCCGCGCAGCGATATGGCGCCAGGTTCGGTGTGATCGAGTGCCTCTGTTCTGACGAAATGATCCATTGCTCCCGGATCGAAGGCCGAGACCGTGGCATCCCGGCTGAGGACAACAATGCCTGGTCGAAGTCGTCGAGCTCGGTGACGGCGAACTCCACCCTTGCTCAGGCGGCGGGTCGTAGGTCGCTGAAGGTGGTGCCGTGGGGTGGTGCTGGGAGGCCGGTGAGTTTGGGGTGGATAGCGACCCATTGGTCCCACGTGTACCTGAGCCGTCGGATGCGGCTGATCGGGTGCGGCTGATCGGGTTCGGGTTTGGCCCAGTGGGGGTCGGGTGCGTTTAAGGGTTTGATGATGGTGCCGTTGGGTGTGATGAGGTGGATTCGGCCGTGTCGGTCGCGTCGGCCTTGTAGCTGTTTGGAATGTTTCTGTCGGTCGTGTGGTCCGCAGAGTGGCATCGAGTTGGCTTGGTCGGTGTTGCCGCCGTTGACCCAGGGTGTGATGTGGTCGACGTCGCAGAATTCGGCGGGGATGTCGCAGCCGCGGAACCCGCAGCGGACGGCGAGGAGTTGTGCTGCTTGGCGGGCTTTGCCGGTGAAGAGTCGTTGGGTGCGGCCCATGTTGATCACCACGTCGTGGGCGTCAACCATGACGCGTCGGATGCTGCCGGCGAGCATTGCTTGCAATGCGATGTCGGGGTGGAGTGCGATACCGGTGGAGGTGGCGCATCGCCGTGAGGCCGGGTCGACGACGGCGAGATCGTTGTTGTGGTCGTTGTTGTGGTCGTTGTTGGTGAGGTCGAGCAATCCGTGGCGGGCGAGGACTTCGAGGCCGGTTGCTGCGTCGATGACGATGTTGACGAGTGGTTCGGGGCGTTTCCCGTCGGCTGGGGCGGTGACCGAGGCCATGAAGATCGCATAGATCGCGTCGAACCTGCGTTGATCGCCAGAGCGGGGCATGGGGTGAGCGAGGGCGTCGTTGCCGTGCAGGCTGCGTCGTGTTTCGAAGTCTTTGTGGGCTTCGGCTTCGACAGCCAGATCAAAGATCCGTTTCATCTCGGCAGCACTGAGTGGGTCGCCGCCGCGGGCGTGCATCGTGATGGCGCCGTCATCGATACGCACTGATGCGGTGCGTTGGTCTTCGTGAAACTTTTGGTCGTTGAATGCGCCGTCTTGGTCGGCTTGCACGATGAAGTGTTTGATCACGTCAGCGAACTCGTCGTGTT
>JBLIMF010000079.1:0-11634 GCA_047638615.1 Gammaproteobacteria bacterium | reverse complement strand
ACTCGGTACCACCACGGCTGCGAGGGTGGTTCACAGGTGGGCCTGGTCGCACTTCACGCCTGGCCGCCCTGGTTCGTCATCGCCGCTGGCGCCAGCTCCGCGGGCATCGCCACGTTCTCCCGCTCCAACGCTGTGCGACTGCTCACGCAACAGGGGCGACGTAGCATCATGCTGGTGTCGCTGCGATCACCATGACTGTCAGCCGCGAAGCTTGCTCAACCGACAGAGCTCTTGAGATTCAAGAGAAGTTCGACTGATACGAATTGAAGGGTGCCTGCGAGGGGCATACAAGCCTGAGGAGCATCAATTCCGACCTCGACAACGACATTACGAAGGCGAAGACGAAGACGAAGGGCAAACCGAACAACAAGCTCGTTTCAGATGGTCGTGCTCACCCTCAGATTCTCCAAGGCCCTCGTCAAAATGTCAGGACCGCCGCGAGTCCAGATAGACCGGAGACATGTTGATCGTCGTGTCACCCGCCAAGGCGCTGGACTTCGAAACGCCGCTGCCAACCAAGAAACACAGTCAGCCCGTTCTGCTCGACCGATCCGAGAACCTCGCCAGCATCATGGCGGGCAAGTCGCCCGACGACCTGTCGAAGATGATGTCCATCTCGGCGAAGCTCGCCGACCTCAACCACGAGCGGTTTCAAGACTGGACCACGCCGTTCACCACCACCAACGCACGGCCTGCGGTACTCGCCTTCGACGGCGACACCTATACCGGACTCGATGCTCCGAACTCGTTCAGCGAGCGGGACTACACCCACGCCCAGAAGGTGCTCCGTATCTTGTCGGGTCTCCACGGTGTGCTGCGTCCCCTCGACCTCATCCAGCCATACCGCCTGGAGATGGGCTCAAAAGTCACGCATCCCAACGGTCTCGATCTGTACAGCTACTGGGGCAATGAGGTGACCGACCAGCTCAACAATTCGCTCGCCGATTCGCCCGGCGCCAAGGTGCTTGTCAATCTCGCATCGAACGAATACTTTTCGGTCGTCCAGCCCAACCGCTTCGACGGCCGGATTATGTCGCCCCGCTTCCTTGATGCGAAAGAAGGTGGCGACTACAAAATCGTCAGCTTCTTTGCGAAGCAGGCGCGTGGCTCGATGGCCGGCTGGATCGTCCGAGAGCGCATCACTACGGCGAAGTCGCTGACCGAATTCAATGCCAACGGTTACCGATTCGATGCCGGCCGGTCAACACCTGACGAGCCGACATTCATCCGTTGCCAGTAATGCGCCGCGTGGCCATCGTTGGCGGCTCCGGCTCCGGCAAGTCGACGCTCGCCACGGCACTCGCCGACAAGATCGGTGGCACACCGATCGAACTCGATGTGCTGTTCCACGGCGAGAACTGGGCGCCAACGTCGACGCCCGAGTTCCGACGCCGCGTCACCGAGGCTCTCGACACCGACAGTTGGGTCGTGGCCGGCAACTACAGCGTCGTGATGGATCTTGTGCACGGTGGGGCCGACACGATCATTTGGCTTGATCTGCCGCGCTGGCTCACCATACAGCGAGTCATACGGCGCAGCTTGCGACGGGTGATCAAGCGCGAAGAACTGTGGAATGGCAATCGAGAACGGTGGCGCAACCTCATCAGCCGCAATCCCGAGGTCAACATCATCGTTTGGGCGTGGACTCACCATGACGCGCACACCAAGCGCTACGAGGGGTTCCTTGCCAGCCAGTTCTGGGCGCATGCCGATGTCCGCAGGCTCCGCAGCCAGCGCGACGTTGCTCAAATGGTCTCGTCGGTCTGATCGATCAGTTCCGCCAGCTCGGCAGGCGGGTAAAACTCGATGCCATCGCGTGCGAAGTACGTCGGCACCAGCGTGAGCTGACCATTGCGCCACCAGTACACATGTGCACTGAGCGACGCTGGGCCGGTGCGGTACATCTGACGAGTGATCGGAATCATCGTTTGTGCGGCTTGCACGATTTCCCCACCTTCTATCGGGTGCACAATCACGCTGTGCTCGATCGGCATCGACACCAGAGCCCCGTGTTTATGAATGGTCAGGACGTCGGCGAGGTACGGAACGAAGCTTGCGCCGAGCGGTTCGTTGAGGAGATAGACGATCTCCACACCGCTTGCATCGATCACGTCGATCTCGGCGGGCCGTTCCAAGACTCGAGTCTGGGCCCATGCGCTTGCCCAGGTCGATTCGATATCCCATTCGAGTCCAACGACTTCGGCGACGCTCAATTGACGAATTGCGGTGCCTGTTTGGACGACCAAAGTTTGGAGAATGCCCTCAGCGAACGGCCGCGAATCGAACGAATCGGCCGCAGATTGCATCGATGGCTCATCTCCACGCAGCCTGACTCGTAGGTCAAAAATCGACGGTGGTTCGAATTGTTGATCTGACATAACGCCTCGCTCTCGATGTGCTTCCCAAGAGTGCATCGGCAGCGCAGAGAGTGAGGTTGAGTGCCAGTTACGACACGACGAATGATTCCGTGCTCATGTGAAATTCATTCGGTCGGCAGGCTTAGGCCAATTTTTCGACGAAGCCTTCGAGTTGTCGGAGGTTGCGGCATTCGTAGACGCCATCGGTAAACGTGCCATATTCGCCCACAATGGAGTCGCCGGTATTCCAGTAGCTCTTGGGCTCAGGGTTGAGCCAGTACACGTGGCGAGCCTTTTGCTGGATCTCTTTAACGACCCAGCTCTGACTAGCGTGGTAGTTGTTCCGAGCGTCACCGAGCAGCAAGACCGTGGTCTTCGGGGTGATGTCCTTGCCGTACTTGTTCCAGAACACTTCGAAAGCGTGGCCGTAGTCAGAGTGCCCGTCGACCCACACGACGTCGGCTTCGGTGTTGACGCGATGGATGGCCTCAGAAATGTCTTCGGTCGCTTTGAAGTAGTCGGTTACTTCGTCGAGACCGTCGATGAAGACGAACGAGCGAACTTTCGAGAACTGGCCCGAGATCGCGTAGACCAGCATCAGGGTGAACCGAGCGAATGCCGCAACAGAGCCAGAGATATCGGCGATAACCATCAGTTCGGGCTTGGAAGGGCGGGGGTACTTGAACTTCGGCTCAGCTGGGACGCCGCCATAGCTGAGCGAATGTCGCACCGTGCTGCGGAAGTCGAGCGGGCCCTTGCGGCCGTGCTTACGCTTACGTGCGAGGCGTGCCGCAAGCTTGCGTGTCAACGGTTGCAGTGACTTCTTCAGCGACGTCATTTCGTCACGACTGGCGTGCATGAACTCGACGTCTTCAGGCAGCGGTTTGCGGAGCGTCTTGGCCATGGCCTCAGCGCCACGGTCAGCAACCAGGCGTCGGCGGATCTCGGCTTCGATTTCGCCCTTGAACTTCTCGATGCGGTCGCCGTATTCCTCTTTCTCCAGCCGCTCTTCGAGGGTGGTCAGGTCCTCGGGTGCAGCCTGACGCGACTGATCCATCATCTTTTCGAGCATGCTGTCGAGGTCAAGGTTCCGGAGCGTGCGGTACAGGTAGTAAGTTCCGCCGACCGGCCGACCCGGCTCCATGCCGGCGAAACGCTGGACGGACTGCTTGGCCATCGCCCGCATCATCCCCTGGTCGCCATTCATCAGTGCCTGCATCAGCATCTGGGCGATTTCTTCGGGCGTCATCCCCTCCATGCCGCCCTGACCGCCGTTGCCCTCGGCGTTCTGCTGTTGCTCCTGCATCTCACGCCACATCTCATCGATGTCGGAGTCGCCGTCGTCATCACCGATCCTGTACTCCGGCCCACGCAGGCTGAAGTAGACCTCAAAAACGGTATCGAAGCTGCGCCAGTGGGCATGATTCTTGATCAGCGTGGCACCGAGCGCGTATTTGAACGCGTCACGGTCTTCGATCGGAATGTGTTGGACGGCCTCCATCGCATCGAGATTTTCCGTGAGGCTGACCGGGAGGCCAGCGTTACGAAGTTCGACGACGAAGCCGTTGAGAAGTTCCAGCATTGGGACAGGCCCGACCAATCAGTCGTCGACCGACAGTTCCTTCGTTGCTTTGGCGATGTCAGTCTGGTACTTCAACAGAATGTTGAGCGTCTCCTTGGCGACCTTCTCATCGATTGTATCGATATTGAGAATCATCAAGGTTCGCGCCCAGTCGAGGGTCTCAGACACGCTGGGTGCCTTCTTCAGATCGAGCTGGCGGATCGATCGAACGACGCGTGCAACCTGGTCAGCGAGGCTGTCGGTAATGTTCGGAACCTTGGCGAGCACAATTTCACGCTCACGATCCAGTTCGGGATAGTCGACGTGCAGATACAGGCAACGACGCTTCAACGCCTCGGACAACTCACGAGTATTATTCGACGTGAGGAACACCAGCGGGATCTGCTTGGCAGTGATCGTGCCGAGCTCAGGGATCGACACCTGGTAGTCGGACAGGATCTCGAGGAGCAATGCCTCGGTCTCGACTTCAACACGGTCGACTTCGTCGATGAGGAGCACAACCGGTTCGTCGGAGGTGATTGCCTCAAGCAGCGGACGGGTCAGCAGGAACTCGTCAGAGAAAATGTCATCTTGAATGTCGGTCCAGTCTTCGGAGTTATCGCCACGCTCAGTCTGGATGCGGAGCAACTGCTTCTTGTAGTTCCACTCGTAGAGGGCTTTGCTCTCGTCGAGCCCCTCGTAGCACTGCAGACGGATCAGCTTGGATCCCGTGATCTCGGCGATCGACTTGGCCAGTTGGGTTTTGCCGGTGCCAGCAGGACCTTCGACCAAAATCGGCTTGCCAAGCTTGTCGGCCAAAAAGGCCACGCTTGCAATGCCGTCGTCGGCCAAATAGTTGACTTCCTTCAATGCATCGCGAATGCTTTGGACGCTCTCGAAACGATCGCCACCATTGATTTCCGTACTCGTCATGGATTCCGACGCTACCTGTCGACCTCTGCGACTCTCCAATTGGAATGCCGCTCAGACGACCGTCACAGTCCCGGCGACCGGATTAATGATGATCTGCGCCCCGTCGGGGATATCGGTCAGCGCTCCAGCAACGCCGATCACAGCTGGGAGTCCTAGCTCGCGAGCGATCACTGCCGTATGGCTGAGGAGGCCTCCACTTTCGGTCACCACTCCCCCAGCCATCGCCAGCACCGTGTTAAATGTGGGCACCGTGAGCCGCGTCACGATGATGTCGCCGGGGTTGACTCGTTCGAACGCCTCGTCCGCATCAGCGACGACGCGAGCGATGCCTTGATAGGGGGCTGTTCCGACGCCAGTGCCCGACAACGAATCGGTCTGCTCGGCCGAATCGAGCAGCGTCGTGACCAAGAGGATTGCTCTCATCATCTCAGGCATCCGACCCGGAAAAATGTCGATGTCAGGTGGTTCGTACACGGGACCGAGCACAAGCGGAGCAATCAGCACTCCACACGCAATACGTTCTGCGTAGCGCATGCCGAGCTCAGCGGCCAATGGATGCTCGCTGCCTTCGAGTAGCCCACTCAGCTCGGCGATAGAGGCGTCAAAGACGTGTTCGAGTTCGTCGAGCGCACCACGCTTGAGAAGTCGGCGGCCCGCTTCAAGAATCACATGGCGAGCGATCCCGGCGGGCCATTCGAGGGTGAGTGGGCCGTTCTCGTCGCGCAACCCGTAGAGCATGCGAGCCTCCTCAACGAGATTCGTGAACTCGGCTCTGTCTGATTCGTCGATCTGCTCCAGCAAAGAGCTGAACGCTTGATCGCCAACCGCTCCCGGTGATTCAGCGGTGCGTCTGTGCTGAATGGAGGCAAAGATTACCTCGGGAAGTTCACGCAAGGTCCGGTTGCGGAGGTCGTAACCGGTCGTGACGCGATGACCGAATTCGGCCAGGTACTCGTCGAGAAGTTCGGCCGCAACACCACTCGCTTCGCGAACGTCGCTGAGCGTTTCGGGTTCGGCCCCAACGCGGACAAGTTCATCGGCGATCGCACCGACTGCACGCGCCGGGGCGCTCGTCGCCGGGGATGCGCCTGTCAGTGTGTCCATCACTTGCCGTTCATCGAGGCCCCAATTGCCCGCCGCGACGAGGAGCCTGCCGATCGGTGCCAGGTCGGAGGTGTGGAGACGGAAGTGCAGCGAACTTGCCCATTCGACATGCCGCCACACCGTGTTGAGATGTGCCTCAAGGTCGGCCTCGGACAGCGTCGACGGATCGATGTCACCAAGCCGGCGGTTGGTCGCGTTCAGCTGGGGCTTCCACTCGCGTTCCCAACGAGCAAACTCCTGCAACCAGAACCGCTCATCAATTGCGCGAACAGACTGCTTCGCCCGCTTGCGAAATACCGGATGGAGACGTGTCACCAGCCAAAGCACCCGCTTCGGCGGAATCGGGAGATCACGACCTCGGCCCACCAGCGGCGTCAGCCTGCGGTACATCCGGCCGTTCACGAAGCCCACGTCGATGGTCTTCAGCGGTACGCCCGCAAGATCGAAGCCTTTGCCCACACCAGACGACATCGCCATCTCCATGAGATCGCGCATTGGACGCGAGACCGTCGTCTCAAGGTGGGCTGCGTCGAGCTTCCACGAACCCGGCCCGGGTGCAACCCACTCGCTCATGCACCCCAGTGTTACAGACCGCGTCATCTACGCTTGACGAAATGCTCGCCCTGTTCGAACGCAAGGCCGACAAGTTCGTTGACACGATGAACGACCTGCTCAACGAACTATCCGGCGGCAATGACCACCGCGGTGAGTGCACGATCGAGGCAGCCAACCTCGTCTCGGCCGTCATCGACGCTGATGGCCGACACACAACGCAAGAGTTAGATACCTGGGTCGATGCCCTTGGCCGCAAGCTCACCCCTCCGATGATCCTCACATCGACCCAGCTCCGCGCTGACAACACGCTGGGCGGATCAGCGCAGTGGCTCGTGGAGCCGAGCACGATGTTCGACCTCCTCGTCAAGGCCGACGCGCGCGATTCGAAGCGTCGCGCGAACGCCTATTACACACATGCACTCTTGGTCGCCCATGCAACTGCGGCGATCGACCTGGTGCCCTCGGCTGACGAGATCAAGGCGATCGATCGGTTCCGCACGATGCTGCTCAAGGTGATGGACGAGCACCTTGTGCCCCGCCCTGGCCAGCCCGACGTCCCGGCCGCAGCGCGAACATCTGGCGGATCCGCTCCAGCCGACGCGCCCGAAGTCGAGCTTCCACCAGAACGGTCGATCGAGGAGCTACTCGGAGAACTCGACGCACTGATCGGCCTCGATCACGTGAAGGCCGAAGTCCGCAGGCTGACGTCGTTACTTCGTGTCCAAGACCTCCGCGCCGCCGCCAATCTCCCTGTTATCGAAACCAGTAAGCACCTGGTTTTCACCGGTAATCCCGGAACCGGCAAGACCACCGTCGCCCGGCTGCTCTCCCAGATCTTCCGCACCCTCGGCGTGGTCAGTAAAGGCCACCTCGTCGAGACCGACCGGTCCAGTCTTGTTGCGGGCTTCGTCGGCCAAACCGCCACGACGACCAAGAAGGTCATGGAGTCAGCGCTCGGCGGCACGCTGCTCATCGACGAGGCCTACGCGCTGGCCCGAGGCGGCGAAAACGACTTCGGCCTGGAAGCCGTCGACACAATCGTCAAGTTCATGGAAGACCACCGCGACGATCTCTCGGTGGTCGCTGCCGGCTACCCCGCCGAGATGATCGAGCTGATCAACACGAACCCCGGCCTCAAGAGCCGCTTCACACGGACCGTCGAGTTCGCCGACTACGGCACCGAGGAACTCATTGCGATCTTCGGCCTGATCAGTGGCAAAAAGGAATACCACCTCGACGAAAGCGGCGCCAAGGCTTTGCGGGTCGTCATCGAGGCCGAACCGCGCGGCCAAGGCTTCGGCAACGCTCGCTTCACTCGCAACGTCTTCGAAGCAGCAATCGGTCACCACGCCCTTCGCCTCTCCGATGTCGAGGTCCCAACAGTCGAGCAACTCACCACGCTCACCGCTGCCGACATCGCTGGAGTCTGACGTGGGTTTCCGCGACCAGTTCTACGCACCAGAAACTGCGAAGGCGGTCTTCGGCTGGCCGATCCTGCTCGGAATCGGCGTTGCAGCAGGTTCGATCCTCCTCGGTTTCCCGGAGACGATCAGCATGGGTGTCGGCGTGCTTGCTTACAGGGCCTCGATCGTTGCCAAGCGCGACCATGGGCTCGATGAGACCTGGCAGATTGCCCGGCGCAGCCACCACCTCGATCAGGCCGGTCGCCGACTCGATCAGACCCGTCTCGACGAACTCGTCGCGCTGGCTGCTCAAGCCAGCACGGGCGCCAGCGATACCGACGCGCGCAAACACGACGTCGAGGATCTCGTCGTTGAGCTGGAAGGACTGCGACAGGCGGTGCAGGAGACCCGGATCACGTGAGTCTGCTCAAGAGCAATCTCACCGTTGCGAGCGGAACCGCGCTGTCCCGTATCACCGGGCTACTGAGGCTCAGTGTCCTCGCCGCAGTCATCGGCGGCACAGCACTCAACGACGCGTACATCAACGCTAACGAGAGCCCGAATATCGTCTACGAACTTCTCCTCGGCGGCGTGCTCTCGGCAACGCTGGTTCCACTGTTTTCGACTTTCGCCGAGGACAAAGACGACGAGTCAACCAATGTCGTCATCACGACAGCTGCAGTGATGATCGCCGGGCTGACGGTCCTCGCCGTGCTCGCTGCCCCGCTGATTTTTCGGCTTTTTTCCTTGAACGTTGCAGATGGCGTCGACCCTGATCTGTTCCGCTCGGTCGGCACGACGTTGTCGAGAATCTTCCTGATCCAGATTCTGTTCTACGGGCTCACCGGTTTGGCCAACGCCTTCCTGAATAGCCGTCGGCGCTTCTTCGCTGCAGCGTGGAGCCCGATCCTCCCGAATCTGATCATCATCGTGACGCTGCTGTCACTGCCCGATCAGGTCAGCACCGGCTGGGACCTCGCAGACGTCCTCACCAACCAGCGGCTTCGCCTCACGCTCGGCCTCGGCGCAACGCTCGGTATCGGCGCAATGGCATTCGCATTGATCCCTGCGGTGATCTCCACGGGATACCGTTTCCGGCCTGTTTGGAACCTCAAACACCCGTCGGTGAAAAAGCTGCTCAGCCTGTCGTTCTGGACGTTCGGGTTCGTTGGGACGAACGTCGTGGCCTTGATCGTCGTCCGCAACCTGACCGAACCAGGCTCAAGCGGCACGTTTGCCTACTTTGCTGCGTTCACCTTCTTCGTGCTCCCGCAGGGTCTCCTCGGCGTCTCAATCGCTACTACATTCCAGCCAGAACTTGCCCGCTCGGTCGCTCGGAAAGACAAGACATCATTCATCTCGACGATGTCGCTCGGCGTGCGAATGACGGCGCTCCTGACCATCCCTGCCGGCATCGGCCTCTTCGTGCTGCGGCGGCCTCTTGTGGGCCTTGCGATCGAGAACGGACGTTGCGACGCAGCGTGCGGGCTCAGTACTTCACGGGCGCTGGGTGGGTTTGCACTCGGGCTCGGCGCCTTCTCGATCTATTTCTTTGTGCTCCGCGGCTTCTACGCCCATAAGGACACGAAAACCGCATTCAAAGTCAACATCGTCGAAAACTCGATCAACATCGTGCTTGCAGTACTTCTGGTTGGCTCGTACGGCGTGCTCGGCCTCGGTGCCTCCTACGCGATTGCCTACGTATTCTCCGCCCTCTGGGTGCTGCAAATCATGAGCTTTAAGGTGCCGGGCTTCGAAGTTCGGCCGATCCTCCAAAGCCTCTGGAAAATGATCGTCGCCGGTGCGCTGATGGGCGAGGCGGTGTGGTTCATCACCCGCAACATCGGCGGCAACGTTGGCGTCGATGCGCTGGTCCGACTGGTTGTTGGCTCCGTTGTCGGTGTGATTGTGTACTTCGGATTGCTCGCCGTGATGGGTGCACCCGAACTGGACGCGCTGAAGCGTCGGCTCCTTCCAAATAGCGGCTCGAATGACGGTCTAAAAAAACGGACCTGACGCCGGTCTTTGGGCCTGAATCGACGCCCTGCACACGAATCCGACGTAGTTCCCGAGCAGCGTGTCTTCCCGTGACCAAGGAAGGCGTGTACCCATTCACCGGTCAAGGGGTGCGCGCGACGGTCAGTTCCAGTGATCAGTGAAGAGGCGACCGCGTCGCATCCGCCGTATTAGGATGTTTGCCATGTTCAAGTACATGAAGAAGCAGTGGAAGTACCTCGTTGCAAAGTTGACCGGCCGGTTCAACGAGAACGCTGACCCAAAGGTGCAACTCGAACAGGCCATCGGCTCCGCTCAAACGCAGCATAAGCAGCTCAAAGAGCAGGCCGCCAACGTCATTGCCGGTCAAAAGCAGGCTGAAATTCGTCTGAATAAGAAGATGACCGAGCTCGAAAAGCTCAACGGCAACGCACGTCAGGCGCTGATCATGGCTTCAGACGCCCAGAAGGCCGGCAACGCCGACAAGGCTGCGCAATACACCAGCGCCGCCGAAACTATTGCCGACAAGCTCCTATCGATCGAAGCCGATGTCGAGAGCCTCAAGTCAATGGTGCTCGAATCAGCGCAGGCATCCGACCAGGCCAAGGCAGCAGTCAAGCAGAACAGCCGTCTGCTCCAAGAGAAAATCTCCGAGAAGTCCAAGCTACTCAGCCAGCTCGAACAGGCCAAGATGCAAGAAGAAATGAACTCAGCAATGAGCTCGCTCACCGAGACGGTCGGCGACGATGTTCCGACGCTGAACGAGGTCACCGAGAAGATCGAGGCGCGCTACGCCAAGGCCAAGGCGTCGGCCGAACTCAACGAGGTCGGGGTCGAGAGCCGCGTGCTCGAAATCGAGCAGGCCACTGCCAACGTCCAAGCGCAGAGCCGACTCAGCGAATTGCGTGCCGAGCTCGGGCTTGACTCAGCCGCCGCTGTCGAAGCCGCACCAGCCAAGGAGCTTCCCGCAACCGAGGCCTAAGCCCTCCCCGCAGCGCGTCGTCTGGAGGCGTGAGCGGTGACTGAGTCGTTGCCCACTTCTGCTCCCACAAAACGGGATTACTGGTTGTGCGTGATCGACTGGAACATGGTTGAGGCAAGGAGGACAAGGTCGTCGCGGTGGACGACATGTCCGACACCCGAGACTCCGGTGGCGTTGGCCAGTTCTACGCTCCCCATTGAGGCAAGTCCCCGGGCAAAGACAGCGTCCCCATCGCTGATTTCGACGACCTGCCCAGCATCGAATTCGCCCACAGCGCTCGTGACGCCCGCTGGGAGCAGGCTTGTCGGCCGATCCGTCAGCGCTGTGCGAGCGCCAGAGTCGACGAGAACTGTTCCTGCTGGTTCGGCAGCGAAGGCAATCCAGAGCTTACGGGCCGACAGCGTGCGGTCGTGCGCCTCAAACGTGGTGCCGACCAGCTCGTCGGATACCGACCCGGACAGCACACCCTTGCGGCTGGCACGGGCAATCACCGATCGGATACCCGACGATGACGCCATCCGCGCCGCAACGAGCTTGCTCGCCATGCCACCGCTCCCCCGACCGCTACCGCTCGCGTCGGCAGTGATCGACAGTAATGGATCGCCAACGCGCACCAACGGCACGAGGGTGGCGCTGCTGACCGTTCGTGGATCGGCCGTGAAGACACCATCCATGTCGGTCAGCAAGACCAACACATCTGCATTGACACTGTTGGCAATCATCGCTGCGATGCGGTCGTTGTCG
>JBLIMF010000078.1:0-11815 GCA_047638615.1 Gammaproteobacteria bacterium | reverse complement strand
GAAATAGCGCGACGCACCATGACCGGGGACCCGGCAATCGTCGTCAGCCGGCTCCACGACAAGATGGCAGCGCTGGCGGCGCAGCAACGCTTCGAAGAGGCTGCTGTGATGCGCGATCGATTGCAGACGCTGCTCGGCGCAATCAAGCGACACCGTCTCGTCGAGACGCTGCGGTCTGCCGACCGAGTCACGATCACCATTGGCGACTCAACATGGGTCGTTGATCAAGGACGCCTTGTCGATGTCGCGCAGCGTGGCACCGTTGGTCGCGCGCTCCCTGTCGAACCACCCGTCGCCACGGCACTTGGTACCCCACTCCCCCGGGAAGCGATCGACGAAGCACTCGTGCTTGCGAAATTTTTCGAGAAACGAGCCGACGACCTCTTCGCCACCTGCACCGGCGATTGGGACTTCCCGGTGGCCGCTATCGACAAAGTGCAGCCGATCCACCGAACTCACGCCGATCAACAACGCCAAGCGTCGTAGGGTCCGGCACATGGACGATGCACTAGCGCCAGCTGCCGACATCGCGTACGACCAAACGCCTAACGAACAGACCGCACTCTCCCAATTTCTGGACGTGCAGCGGCTCGAATTTCATCGCCGCGCCTGGGGCCTCAACGCCGGCCAGTTGGCTACGACCGTCGCCGCATCAGGGCTCACGTTGGCCGGCCTACTCAAGCACCTGGCGCTGGTCGAACACTCCTGGTTCGAGCACCGGTTCGCCGGCTTGGATGAGCGTGAGCCCTGGGCGTCAGTCGACTGGGACAACGACCCTGACTGGGAGTTTCGCACCGCAGGCGACGACGAACCGGAAGAACTCATTCGCGAGTTCGTTGAGGCCTGCCAGCGCAGCCGTGGTGTTGTCGAGGCTGCGTCGTCGCCTGATCAACAGAGCAAGCGGTTGGACGGCGATGACAAGCCGTGGAATCTTCGCTGGATCATGATTCATATGATCGAGGAGTACGCCCGCCATCTCGGCCATGCCGATCTCATCCGCGAGGCAATAGACGGCACCATCGGCTGATCAGCCAGCCTTAGCGCTCGAGTCGGCAGCCCTGCGTGTCGATCGCAAGAATCTTGGCGTGACCGCCATCAGGCATTGCTGCAGCCACCGATTCGGTGACCGCTCTGTCGCACATGAAGCCTATGGTCGGCCCGCTACCAGACAGCCACGTGGCCCACGCACCAGCAGACATGCCGGCGACCATCGCCTCGGCGGCACCGGGCACCTCGGGGATGCGCCCTGCCTGATGTATTCGGTCCGCTGCTGCGCCGACGAGCATGACCGGGTCGTCGGTGGCAATCGCCGTTGCGAACTGCACGGCTCGACCGATGTTGTGAACGGCTGCTGCGAGATCGACGGTGCTGCCGAGCGCCTTGCGCGAGGCATCGGTCGAGGTGGTCACATCGGGCACCCAGGCCACGAAGGCTGCTGCGGCAAAGACCGGGCCGACCGGGATACGAATCGCACGCCCTTCGACAAACCCGGTCACTCCGCCAAAGAGTGATGCCGCAACATTGTCGCCGTGCCCCTCGAGGTCGGTCGTCAGTTCGAGAATCTCGTCGGCACCGTTGGCGATCGAACGTTCTTGTTGCACCATGGCGAGTGCGGCAGCCCCGACCCGGGCGGCGCCGCTGAAGCCAAGGCCCCGGGCCATGGGAATGTTGCATCGGATCCACATCGGGCCGGTACCACCGAGTGCCTCAAAGGCAATCCGACCGGGGTGATGCTGATCAAGTTGCTGAGCGCCAGCCGGTGCCTCGCCCAAGCCGCAATCGGCGAACAAGTCGAGGGCCATACCGAACACATCAAAGCCGGCTCCGAGGTTGGCTGACGACGCAGGTGTGCGAACGAAACCGGTCGTCACGAGTCGCCCGCTGCGTCTTGCGAGACTTCGGCCATCTTTGCGAGGGTTGCTGCAGCCCGACCGTCGTCGATCGCGGCCCCGGCAAGATCGAGCCCAGCAGCCACGGTGTCGACGCGTCCAGCAACGACCAGTGCAGCCCCCGCATTGAGGACCACGATGTCTCGATGCGGCCCGAGGTCGCCCGCCAAGACGCGCCGCACAGCTTCGGCGTTGTTCTCCGGCGAGCCGCCCCGGATGTCGTCAGCAGTTGCGGGCGCGAGACCAAGATCAGCCGGATCGATGGCGAATTCCGAGACCTCGCCGTCGCGCAGCGCCAACACGGTCGAGGGCCCAGTGGTGGTCAGTTCGTCGAGCCCGCCCCCGTGCACTACCCAAGCAACATTCATGCCCTGCTGCGCAAGTGCATCGACCATCGGACGAGCGAAGGTCGGGTTCGCTACACCGATCAACTGTCGCTTGACCCGGCCGGGGTTCGCCATCGGCCCGAGCAGATTGAACGCTGTCGGAACGCCCATCTCACGGCGCGGCGGACCAGCGAATCGGAAGGCGGGGTGGAAGGCGGGCGCAAAGCAGAAACCAATCCCCGCTTCGCGGACACAACGCGCAACTCCCTCGGGTGACAATTCGAGGTGGACACCGAGTAGTTCGAACACGTCCGCTGTTCCGGCCTTCGACGATGCCGATCGATTGCCGTGCTTGCACACCGGAGCGCCTGCTGCTGCTGCGACAATCGCGGCCATCGTCGAAACGTTGATCGAGTGCGAGCCGTCGCCGCCGGTTCCGACGACATCGACGCAGTCCGCCCGTTCGGTGTCTGTCAACGGCACGATCGCCGCTGCGTCCATCACAGCTCCAAGCATCCCGGCAAGCTCTTCGGCGGTTTCGCCTTTTGCCCGCAAGGCCACGGCGAAGCCAGCGATCTGCGCGGGCGTGGCATCGCCCGTGAGAATCGTCGACATCACAGCGCTACTTTGGACAGCGGTGAGATGGTTGCCAGCAATCAGCTCATTCAAGAGCGCTGGCCAACCACCGAGAGCTTCAAGAGTCGCCATAACCAGAGCGTAGAGCGCCGACCTCGCAGGTCGGCAAGACGTTCAACTGACCTTGCGTCGTTGGCGGATGATGCGGCGACGATCGCGTTCGGATGCTCCACCCCAGACGCCCGCTTTTTCGCGGATCGTCAGCGCGTGTTCGAGACATGTCGTCTGCACGGCGCAGGTCGAGCAAACTGACTTGGCCGATATCGAGCTGGCCTCGTCGTCTGGATAGAACATCTTCGAGTCAAGGCCCCGGCAAGCACCGAGATGCCACCACTTCGGTTCGGTATTCGTGTGTTGCAACGACATATTTTTCTGACCCCCCGGTCAACGGCGGCACCAACGCTGGTGCCGACATGCATCTTCAGGATGGAACCTTAGGTGACGAATGGCATGCCGCGCCAAACAAATTTGTCCTTCATCGGACAATACGGTGTGGGCCTCGTAATGTCAGATCGGGGTGCGCCCCGTAGATCGATGGATCAACGCCGCGGTCGGCCAGTGACACCGTATGCCCGTGCAACAATCTGCATCGGGTGGAGCGCCTGGACGTCAATGTGTTCGCTGACTGCAGCGTTTGTGAAGTCACCGTCGGCTGCAACGGCATCAGGGCTGGTCGTTGCAATGCGCCCGGCGAGTCGCGCTGCGAGCTGGTCGGCGACAGCATCGTTGTCGGCACGCAGGCCCCAGGGGGTCTCGATTCCCGAGGTGCCACGGATCTGTTGTACTCGGGCGCCAGTGAGGCGCAGGAGGTCACGGCTGTCGAACTCGGCTTGGCGGTCGGCCAGGTGCCCGGACCCAACCGACGTGAGCCGACCGAACGACTCGCCCATGAAGTCGGTGTCGAGCACGGTGTCGTCGGCCCGGTGCAGGCGCATCAGATATTCGGAAGCGTCGTAGGTACGGGCAGCTACGAGTTCAGCGTCGAGACGCATTTTCTTCGGAACATGATCGATATAGGCCGAACGAAGGATCGCTCCGCAACTCGGCTGCGGAACGATGATGTCCGTACCCGAACGAATTTCCTTTGCAAGTGCTGCGACATTACGCTTGGCGATTTTTGCAAACCGATGGAGGTCGCCCGCATGCAGTGACGGGGCACCACAACAACCGGCCCGTGACGTCGAGCATATAATCCCGTTGCGCTCGTAGACCTTGACGAGGTCGGCACCAATCGCCGTGTTGCGGTATTCGACCAAGCAGGTCGGGTACACGGTGACGGCCCCTTGCGGGTTGCCCAGCCGCACCCGCGGGCGGTTGTCGAACCACGTTGTGAATCGCTGGGCCCGATAGGGCCGAAGTCGACGATTGGCTGACACCCCCGTCACTCGGGCGAAAAGGCGGCGGACAAACGACGCTGGCTCGGCACCAACCACACGATTGGCGAGCCCGCTCGTCGCCGATGCGGTCCGCCCGATCAGGTCGGCGTGCCCGAACGATCTGGCAACAGCCTTGTTTCGCCACGATGTGATGCCCGTGGCGTGTTGCATCGCCTTTGCTCGCAGCACGAGTCGCGGAACGTCGACGTTGAGTTCGTGCAATGCCGGGGTGTACGGGCACGATGCCGAACAGAGGTTGCACTGGACACAGCTGTCGACGACGAGATCCTGATCGAGCGGTGTGAGTCGGCCAGCGTCGCGGTCGTCACGACGTTCGATCAACTCGAAGAGCGACGGAAAGGTCGTGCAGTAGGACTCGCAGCGTCGGCACTCGTGGCAAACCTGGAACACCCGAGTGAGTTCGTCTCGGACCGTTGCCTCGTCGACGTATGCCTCGTGACGTGGATCAGAACCGACGGACGGTGTGGAAGATAACGACGTCATGATGGCTGTTGCTCGTAATGATAACTGGCGCCATGACCACAATTCCGTGTTCGGCTCTGACCGCGTGACGGGCCCCGCTCGGATCTACGGTGGGGGTATGACGGGTCGACAGTTCTCACGGTCGCACATGTTCGCCGAGCTGCGCAAAAGTGCGTCCGGAGATGCCGATCCATTTGATGTCATCGTGATCGGCGGCGGCATTACGGGCGTCGGCGTCGCCCTCGATGCAGCGACTCGAGGCCTGCGAACAGCGCTCATCGAGCGAGACGACTTCGCGTCCGGCACATCGTCGAAAAGTTCGAAGATGGTTCACGGCGGTCTGCGCTACCTTCAGAATGGCGATGTGCGGCTCGTGTATGAAGCACTGCGCGAGCGACGGCGCCTCATGAAAAATGCTCCGCACCTGGTCGACGTGTTGCCCTTCATGATTCCTATCATGACCAAAGACAGCGTGGTCTCGAAGAAAATTGCCCGAGCACTCGGCTCGGCGATGTGGATGTACGACGTCACCGGCGGCTGGCGCATCGGCAAGTTCCACAAGCGGGTCAACGCCGAGCAGGCAGCCAAGCACTTCCCCACCACCCATCTCAAAAAGCTCAGCTCGGGCTACCTCTACTACGACGCCGGCGCTGATGACGCCCGGCTGACTCTGACCATTGCCCGCACGGCCGCTTCGCGTGGCGCGGTTGTCGTCAACCGAGCCGGCATCGTCGACGTCGGAACCAACGATGAGGGTCGCGCTGACCGGGTGGTGATCGAGGCCGATGGTGAGCAGATCACCGTGCCGACCAAATCCATCGTCAACGCCGCAGGCGTGTGGGCCGACGAGGTGCGATCGCTCGACGAAGGCACACACCCCGATTCGATCCGCCCGGCCAAGGGCGTACACCTGACGATCCCATGGCAGAAAGTGCGAAACGATATTGCTGTCATTATCCCCGTCAAACGGGACAAGCGCAGCCTGTTCATCGTTCCGTGGGGCCCACTCGGTGATGGCACGTTCCGGCACTGCTACGTGGGCACCACCGATACCGATCACGATGGCGGGCTCGACGAACACCAAACCACGGCCATCGACATCGACTACTGCCTCGAAGCTCTGAACCAAGCCCTCGACACCGATGTCGTCGGAACGATCACGCTCGACGATGTGACCGGAGTGTGGTCGGGCCTTCGTCCGCTGGTGAAGGCCCCCTCGGAGGACCAGCCCACCGGCAAGACCGCTGATCTTTCCCGGCAGCATCAGGTCGCCGTGAGCGATTCCGGGGTCGTGCGCGTCAGCGGCGGCAAGCTCACAACGTATCGAGAGATGGCCGAAGACACCGTCGAGCAGGTCATGCGAGGGCTCGGACGGTCGACGCGAGCGTCACGTTCGAAGTCGACACGGCGCTTGAAGCTGCTCGGCGCCACGCAGCGCCGAACATTGGACGGGTCAACTTCGTCGCACCTTTACAACCGCTACGGCACGCTTGCCGCCGAGGTTCGTGCACTCATCGCATTCGACGCTGCACTCGGCGAGCCGATGGCTCCGGGCCATCCGTACCTTCGGGCCGAAGTCATCTACGCGATCCGCCATGAGATGGCGACCACCCTCGACGACGTGCTCGCACGACGCACCCGGCTCCACATCTTCGATCGCCCCGCCGCACTCACTGCAGCTCCTGGCGTTGCTGCGCTGATGGCAACCGAATTGGACTGGGATTCAAACGAAGTCGATCGACAACTCGCCAACTATCAGCAGCTGTGCGCTGCAGAGGACACCGCTTCCCGTGATCAATCCCTCCTCCCCCACACCTCCCATTGAGCTCGTCGCCGACGGCGACACGATCACCAGCCGGTCGACGGCTGCACCCATCGAGGTGCCCGAGGAATTGCTTGCTGTTCTCGATCAGATCTGCGAAGTCGTCGACGACCACGGCCAAGTCGCCGAGGCCAGTCGTGACTGGTGGCCACTTGCCCTGCACTGGTCGCTCCGCGGCGAAGTGCCGCAACTCGCCGACCTGATCGCGCGCCCTGCATCAACAGCCGACGTCATTGCCGTACTCCATGCGTGCAACGTCGGGCGCGTGCCGGTGACACCATCGGGTGGTCGCAGCGGCGTCTGCGGTGCAGCCGCACCGGTATTCGGCGGAGTGGTACTCGACATGACAGCGCTCCACGGCATCGAGTCGGTCGACGCTGTCTCCGGCATTGTCGAAGTCCGACCGGGCACGTTCGGCCCCGATCTTGAGCGGATCTTGAACGAAGAGCACGGCCTCTCCGTCGGGCACTTTCCCCAGAGCTTCGACTTGGCAACGGTGGGTGGCTGGGTTGCGTCGCGGGGCGCCGGGCAGTACTCGACGCGTTACGGCAAGATCGAAGAAATGGTGGTTGGCCTCGAAGCTGTCCTGCCCGATGGCACCGTCGTCCGCACCGGCGGCGCTCCCGCTGCGGCAGCCGGGCCTGATCTGACCGAACTCTTGGTCGGTTCCGAAGGCACCCTCGGAGTCATCACAAACGTGTGGTTGAAGGCCCACCCACTCGCTGCAACCGAACGACGGGCCACGTACATATTCGACACGTTCGAGGCAGGCATCGACGCATGCCGCCTCACCATGCGCGCCGGGGCAACGCCAGCCGTGCTGCGCCTCTACGACGGCCCCGAATCTGCCCGCGGCCGCGGCGGCGACGGCACAACCTGCACGTTGCTCGTCCTCGACGAGGGGAACCAACACCTCGTCGATGCGACGATGCGCGTCGTTGACGACGCTTGCCAAAGCGCTGGTGGTCGATTAGGTGATGTTGAAATGGTCGAGGCTTGGATGCAACATCGCAACGACACGAGCGCGTTGCAAGGCCTGACGCGCAAGGGGTTTGTCGTCGACACGATGGAAATTGCCGCGCCGTGGTCCACCCTCATCGGCATCTTCAACGGAGTCCGCGAAGCCATGCTCAATGTGCCGTATGCGCGCGGAGTAACCTGCCACCTCTCACACAGCTACTCCGATGGCGCCTGCCTGTACTTCACTTTCGCAGCCACACCGCCTCCCGACGAGATCGAGTCGACCTACGTGTCGATGTGGGACGTCGGCACTCGGGCGGTGCTTGCCAATGGCGGCAACCTCTCGCACCACCACGGCGTCGGCCTCAACCGCCAACGTTTCATGGCCGAGGCGCTCGGCGACGCGCACAGCGTGCTGCAGCGGGTGAAGGATTCGTTCGACCCGCAAGGGATCATGAACCCCGGCAAGCTTGGCTTCACTTCCAGTTTCGGTGAGGTTCCGTGGCCATGAGCGACCCGCTGGACAAAATCAACGCGGTGCTGCCTGGCCGATGGGACGTCGATGCGCTGCGAGCCGGTGCCGGTGTCACGTTGGCGTTCGCCGTTCCGTTCTTTGTGCTTGCCGCCCTCCTCGATTCGGACAGCAATGGCACGAACACTCTGCTGTTCTTTGGGTTCGTGTTCGGTTTCACACTCGGCGCCGGTTGTGCCGCCTGGGTCCAGCAGGCCGGGGCCCCCTACAGCCACGGGATCGTCACAGCGTCGGGCACGTTTCTCGTCGTCCAGGCCATCCTGATCCTCGTTGCAATCATCAGAGGCAGCACGATCAATTGGCTGAGTATTTTCTTCACGCTCACCTTCGTGGCATTCGCTGGCCTGATGGGCGGCATTCTCGGCAACAGGTTGCAGAGGCAAGGCTTCGTCCCGTCGCAACGCAGGGGCCGCTGATGGCACAGTTTCTGGTGATCGACGTGGGCACAAGCGGCCTCCGAGCAGCGGTGGTCGACGACAGACTGTCGATCATGGCGTTCGAGTACCGAGCGTGCCCGCCGAGTAGCCCGGCTCCCGGCCTGGTCGAGTTCGATGCAGCTGACATCGCTCGGCTGTCACTCGATGCTGCGCAGGTCGTTTTGGCGCGGATCGATGCGCCAGTCGATGCCATTGGCATCACCAATCAGCGTGCCAGCATCGTCGTCTGGGATCGAGCCACAGGCAAACCGGTCGGTCCAGGTCTGGGCTGGCAAGATCTGCGCACTGTTATGGAGTGCATCATGGCCAAGGCCGAGCACGGTTGGGCGATGGCTCCGAACCAGAGCGCGACGAAAGTCCAGTGGATCCTGGCCAACACACCTGGCCTCAAGGGTCGCGACCTCTGCGCGGGAACCCTCGACAGCTGGATTGCTTGGACGCTGACCGAAGGCGCCGTCCACGTGGCCGATCACACCAACTTTTCGGCAACCACGACCGGCCTACGCTCAATCGACGGTTCCGGATGGCGGAATGACATCCTCGACGCCTTCTCGATTCCCGAGGCAATACTGCCCGATGTCGTCGACTCGGCAGGCATCATCGGACATGCAACAGCGCTCCCCGGCAGCCCACCGATTGCCGCACTTGTCGGCGATCAGCAGGCATCACTCATCGGTCAGGGATGCGTCCAGCCAGGCCAGGCCAAGATCACCTTCGGTACGGGCGGCATGCTCGATGTGTGTACCGACGGTGCTACACCCGATGCGGCCAACCGTCATGCCCATGGCACCTATCCCCTGCCGGTCTGGTCGCTCGGAGGAACGCTGACGTGGGGCGTCGAGGGCATCATGCTGTCAGCCGGAACCAACGTCGAGTGGCTCCGTGACGACATGGGTCTCATCGATACGGCCGAGGCGAGCCATGACGTTGCATCTCAGTGCGCCAATTCGGGCGGTGTGATGTATGTGCCAGCGCTCCTCGGGCTCGGTACACCGAGTTGGGACTACGGCGCCCGCGGCACCCTGCTCGGCATCACTCGAGGAACCGAGCGCAGCCATGTAGTACGCGCTGTGCTCGAAGGCATCGCACATCGCGGCGCCGACCTGGTCGACGCAGCCGTTGCCGATACCGACGTGAAACTGGCTGCGTTGCGCATCGACGGCGGCATGAGCCGCAACTCCACATTCGTTCAGGCACTTGCCGATGTGACGGGCCTGCCGGTCGAGGTCGCACCGGTGGTCGAGGCCACGACGCTGGGCGCAGCCTTCCTCGCAGGTGTCGGTATTGGCGTGTGGAACGACGTCAGCGACATCGGTGTACTGTGGAGTCCGGCACACACCGCAACCCCCGACGCCCGCGTTGATCGGGATGCACTCCGGCTGACCTGGGGAGATGCGCTCACACGGGCTGCCGGATGGATTCCAGATCTGTCCGCGCTCGACTTCTGATCAATCACACCTCGCGGCCCACAATGGCCCTAGAATCAGCGATCGAATTGGAACATCAGCGCCTGAACTACCAGGCTGTTCTCTGCATGAACTCGAAAGGACCCTCCCTCGTGGATTTCCACACCACTGAGCGCTCATCGTCGCGGCGCTCCCTGCTCGGCCTCGGCGGCATCGTCGCGGCTGGCACGTCCGTCGCACTCGCCAGCAGCACATCTGCTGCTGCCGCTCCTGACAAGCCCACCGATGCCGACCGTGCAACCCTCGTCGCTGCATTACGTCTCGAACTCGCCGCTCGTGATCTCTACCGGCAGGCTGCTGGCGAACTCGATGGCGATGCCGCTCAGCTGGCCAGCGTTGTCGGTGAGAACCACGGGGCGTACGCACAGGCCATTTCTGGCGCCATCGGTATCTCGGCCAACGAGCGCAACGAAGACGTCTTCAATGCGCAGCGCAGTCTCTTTGCTGTCAGCGATGCACAGGCGTTTGGCGCAGCGGCTCGAACGCTTGAGAACATCGCTGTGGCCACCCACACCGAATTGCTCGCCAGCTACGAAAGCATCGATGCCATTGAGCTCACTGCCTCGATCATCGTCACCGAATCCCGCCACGCCGCTGTCTTTACCAGCCTCGCCGGTTTCGCTTCTAACCTCGATGAGATGCTCAGCAACTCTGCTGCGCCTCTCGAACTGTCTGGCGGTGCCGCATGACCGATTCGACTCCTCTCACCACAGCGAACCTTGACGCACGCGTCGGTCGGCGCCAAGCGCTGCGGATCGGCGGTCTGTCGGTTTCGCTCGCGGCCCTGGTCGCGGCCTGCGGCGACGATCGCAATGGCGACACTGCTCCTGGCCGGGTCGGCAACGCTGACCCGATCCTGCCGCTGCCCGACTATGACGTGAACAACGTCGTTCTGCTGCGCACGGCGTCGTCGCTCGAACTGACAGCTGTTGCTGTCTACGAGACTGCCAAAGGCCTTGGTGTTCTCGAAGGGCCGACGGCTGATCTGGTCGACCGCATTCAAGCGAACCACCAAGCCACCGCCGACAAGATGGCCGAGCTGACCGAAGCTGCCGGTGGCGCCGCATGGACAGATACGAACCCATGGATCATGGAACGGGTAGTCGCTCCGATCGTCGAAAAGATCACCATGAGCGACGACGTGGGTCGCGATGTTTTCAACCTTGCGATCACGCTCGAGAACCTCGCAACGTCGACGCATCAGTCACTCACAAGCATCCTGACTGAGCCGGAACAGCGCCTCGCCACGGCCAACGCTTCGACCGAAGAATCCCGCCACAGCGCCGCGCTAGTCCTCAATGCATTCGGCACCAGCAATCGGTTCAGCCCAGCGCTCATCGACGAAGAGGTCAACCGCACATTGGAGAACACGCTGGCTATGTACGCCATCAACTCCACGTTTGGTTCACTCGCTCAGCAGGAACTGATCATCGGCGAAGCTGACGAAAACGGTTCACGGACCACATTCCTCCTCGCCACGCCTGCGGCCAACTCTTTCATCTACGAAGAACTCAGCTGACGCCGTAGGCTCCCCACCGCAATGGTGAGGTGGCCGGGTAGTCGCGGCGGTGGGCCTTCGGGCGATGCCGTCGAGGAAAGTCGGGACTTCATAGGGCAGGGTGCTGGCGAGAGCCAGGTTGGGGTGACCTGACGGACGTGCAACAGAGAAAGACCGCCGATGGGCCGGCACTGTTTCGACAGTGGCGATCACAGGCAAGGCTGAAACGGTGCGGTAAGAGCGCACCAGCAGTCACGGCAACGTGGCTGGCTTGGTAAACCCCACCCGGAGCAAGACCGAGCAGAGGGCATGAACGGCCCGTTCGTATCGTTTCGACGATGCACCCTCGGGTAGGTCGCAAAGATGGATGGCTGCCGGGTCGACTTCGGT
>JBLIMF010000077.1:0-12035 GCA_047638615.1 Gammaproteobacteria bacterium | reverse complement strand
CGGTCGATCTCCTTCCTTCGGGCGACACCGACGTGCTTGCCGACGTCGACACTGAAGCATCGGTTGGTAGCTCAGTGAGCGCCGACGCCGTCCTTCCGACCGGTGGCACCGATGTCACGGTCGAGCCTGCTGACGACGCAGACGAAGACTCCGCCGGGGCACCTACTGACGATTCTGAAGCAGCACCCGACGAGGCCGCTGCAGTCGCCGAAGAGGTCGAAGAGGTTCCGTACGATGACCCATTGCTGCGCCCAGGCCAGTGGTACGTCGTGCATACGCAGTCGGGCTACGAGAAGAAGGTCACGGCGAACCTCAACGCTCGCATCCAGTCAATGAACATGGAAGACAAGATCTACGAGATCGTCATTCCTATGGAAGAAGTTGACGAGTTCAAAAACGGCAAGAAGCAGACGGTCATGAAGAAGGTTTTCCCGGGCTACCTGCTGGTCCGTTGCCAGATGGACGACGAGTCGTGGTACTGCGTTCGCAACACGCCGGGCATCACCGGCTTTGTTGGCCAGGCCGTGAAGGGCCAAAAGCCCACGCCGCTCTCGCGCCGTGAGGTCAAGACCTTCCTGTCGCCGAAGACCAACGCCCAAGCTGACGCACCGCGTCGCAAGGCCAAGCTCGACTATGAAGAAGGCGAGAGCGTCCGCGTGAAGGAAGGCCCATTCGCCGACTTCACTGGTGAAATCGCTGAAATCAACGCCGACCACCTCAAGCTCAAGGTTCTTGTCAACATCTTCGGTCGAGAGACCCTGGTGGAGATGGACTTCAGCCAAGTTGCGAAGCTGTAATTAGTCGCCAAATTCTGATCAGCGTCGTTCGCTGACTGAAACTGATAAAGAAACCCCGAGAGAAGAAATCACATGGCCAAGAAAAAAGTCCTCACCGTCGTCAAGATCCAAATCGAAGCTGGCAAGGCGAGCCCCGCGCCGCCGGTCGGTACCGCGCTCGGGCCGCACGGCATCGCAATCATGGACTTCGTTAAGGCGTATAACGCCCAGACCGAGGCTCAGGCCGGCACCGTGGTGCCGACTGAGATCACGATCTACGATGACCGTACGTTCACCTTCGTGCTGAAGACGCCGCCCACCTCGACGTTGATCCGCGAGAAGGCTGGCCTCACGAAGGCTGCGGACAACCCGGGCTCCGAAATCGCTGGCAATATCACTGAGGCTCAGGTCGAAGAGATCGCCACAATTAAGTTGCCTGACCTCAATGCCCACGACATGGAGGGCGCAAAGCTCCAGGTGCGCGGTACGGCACGCTCCATGGGGATCACGGTCAGCTAATTCTGCCGGGGCGACTCACGTCGCCTCGCTCGACTCTGTCGAGCATGATCCTTTCTCCGGCTGGCGCCGGATTGCCCTCACGGGCAGGAGGGCAAGCTAAACAACGAAGAGCTGCGTGTGGGGTCAGGCCCCTCCGTAACTCTTTCACCATCGAACCAAACACAGTCTCGTCCGGCAAGACCTCGTCCGGCGGACTTACTACTGAGGGAGACACACATGTCAGGCAAGAAATTTATCGACGCATCGAAAAAATTCGATCGTGAAACGATGTACACCCCGACAGACGCAGTGCGTCTAGCGAAAGAAACTGCAACGGCGAAGTTCGACGAATCTGTCGACGTTTCGTTCCGTCTCGGCATCGACCCCCGCAAGGCCGAGCAAATGGTCCGCGGCACCGTCGCGCTCCCGCAGGGCACTGGAAAAGACATCCGTGTCGCCGTGTTCGCTTCGGGTGAAGCAGCCGAGGCAGCGCGCGAAGCCGGCGCCGACATCGTGGGCGCGGACGATCTGTTCGCGCAAGTTGAGGGCGGCATGATGGACTTTGACCTCGTCATCGCCGCACCGGACATGATGCCACTTGTTGGCCGACTCGGCCGCACACTCGGGCCTCGTGGGCTAATGCCCAACCCGAAGACCGGTACCGTCACCCCTGACGTCGCCAAGGCTGTCACAGAATTCAAAGGCGGCAAAGTTGAGTATCGCACCGATCGCTACGGCAACGTACAGCTCACTGTGGGCAAGGCCAGCTTCACCCCTGAAGCACTGACCGAGAACCTCTTTGCCGTGATCGAAGAGATCCAGCGTGCGAAGCCTGCTTCGGCGAAGGGCCGCTACATCCAGAAGGTCACCGTTTCGTCGACGATGGGCCCCGGCGTCAAGATTGACATCCAGCGCCTCAAGCCTGTACTTCCCGGGGAAGGCTGATTCAGCCTTTCGAACGAGATGCGATGCCTGGCATCACGTCAAAGAACTGAACGGACGCTCGCACTTTGGTGCGAGCTTTCGTCGTTTTCAGCCTGATGTCCGCTGTGTGCTGGCAGTGTGACCAGTAACGATTGTTGTGATTGCGCTCGAGGACTCAGGGGTGCGGTGGCGCCCAGCCGTTTGTTGCCGGGAGAGCCGCTGGGTCACTTTGCCTGAGCATCGATGGTTGTGTGATCACGATCGTCACGACGTGATCACCCCGACGGCGACTCTTTCGAAGTACCCATGCGGCGGCAGTTTGGGACTCGACCGTGAAGCCCTGCCTCGTCAGGTTGTCGGTCAGACCTTGTGCGTGCGCCGTCGACTCGGCTGCGACTTTGCGGTTCTCTCCGGCCATGGGGTGACTGTACCTACACCTGGCGCTGCCGTTTTGTGGAGTTGATTCCACCATGCGGTGCCGCAGTCGACGATACAAACCAGGAATCAGCCCAACATGCGTGAGTGGAAGGGGTGCACGCGTGTCCTATCATAGGAACCTGTAAAAAAGGTCGCTCGCCAAAGACCGTTGGTCTGATCGCCAGTCAAGGCAATCAGGCAATGGAGTTCGCTCCGCCAACCGAGGTGCATACCGCTAAGTAACGGCTCGAGACATCGTCTCGCTGGTCGCTCCTTGGAGGTGTTCGCTGAACATCGCGAGCACCCCGAGTTGAGCGAGAGGAGGAAAAACATATGACAGAAGCAAACGCACCGCGACCCGACAAGGTCGCAAAGGTAGAGGAAATCACTGCAAAGCTGAAAGAAGCCCGCGCAGTGTTCGTCACCGAGTACCGCGGCATGTCGGTCAGCCAAATGGCAGACCTTCGTACCCCGCTGCGCGCTGTTGGCGCAGAGCACAAGGTGTATAAAAACACCCTGGTCAAGCTCGCCGCTACCAACGTCGGTCTCGACAGCCTCAATGATCACCTGACCGGTCCGACAGCGCTCACCTTCGCCGCCGAGGATTCGGTTGGCGCAGCAAAGGCGCTGGTTGATGCGGCCAAGGCGAACCCGATGCTGGTCATCAAGGGCGGCATGCTCGGCGATGCGCCGATGTCGGCCGATGATGTCAAAGCACTGGCAAGTCTGCCATCGCGCGAAGAACTGCTGGCGAATCTCGCTGGCGCATTCCAAGCACCGCTGGTCAAGACCGCACGGCTGCTCAACGCACTGCCGAACAAGTTCGCGTTCGGTCTCTCTGCTCTCATCGAGAAGCAGGAAGCCGAAGCCTGAACACCCCATATTTCTGGGGTCGAACGGCCCCGCACTGAAACTGAACGAAAAGAGAGAACATTATGACTAACGAAGAAATCCTCGACGCCATTGGCGCCAAGACCGTCATCGAGCTCAAAGAGCTCCTCGACGCTTTCGAAGAGAAGTTTGACGTCACCGCTGCTGCCCCCGTAGCAATCGCTGCAGCCGCTCCCGCCGGTGGTGCCGAAGCCGCCGAAGAGAAGGACGAGTTCGACGTCATCCTCAATGGCGCAGGTGGCCAGAAGATCCAGGTCGTCAAGGCTGTCAAGGACCTGCTCGGTGTGGGTCTCAAGGATGCCAAGGACATGGTCGATGGCGCCCCGAAGACCCTCCTTGAGAAGGTCAGCAAGGCTGACGCTGACGCCGCCAAGGCCAAGCTCGACGAAGTTGGCGCTGACGTCGAAGTCAAGTAATTAGTCAGCGGCGCAGTGCGCTGCTGATCTGAGTTCTTCCGAGAACCACCAGAGCCCAGAGGTCACCTCACGGTGTGCGTCTGGGCTCTGTCGCGTTCGGGGTCAGTGGCCCGGCTCTTGCCGTGGAGACGCCACCGAGCGCCGTCCGAGCGCCCTCCCAGCGAACTGTGGAGCGTCACTGAGGACAGAGTCGATCCCCGGCGGCCTCAGCAAAACGCCTGCTCACAGAGCAATTTGATGGCTATACCGTCGAGATACTTGACATTTCGGCGGATGTTCCTTACGTTAACTCGCAATTCGCCGGTGACACTTTCAACATCGTCGATCCAGAAAAAGTACGCTTGCACCGCGAATTTAGGCTGTCTGCAGTTGATGTTGCTCGCCACACGTGGATAGTCTGAACCACTGCCGTGCGTCTACTGTCCACCCACCTTTCACCAAGTGTGGTTCAGCGCGCCCAGCTGCCTGGCAACAACCCTCAACTCTTTGGAGAGTGATCGTGGCGATTCGTCCCGTGTCTCGTGAACGTTATTCGTTCGGCAATCTGAAGGAGCCGCTTGAGCTCCCCGACCTGATCGCTGTCCAGCGAGAGAGCTTCCAGTGGTTCCTGGATGAAGGGCTCGCGAATACATTCCGCGACATCAGCCCGATCAAGGATTTCTCGGAATCGCTCCAGCTTGAGCTTGAGTTCGACCCGTTCGACGAAGACTTGCGCCCCCCGCCGAAGTTCACGGTGGAAGAGTGCAAAGAAAAAGACATGACGTACAGCGCACCCGTCTTCGTGCGCGCCCGGTTCATGAACCGCAACACCGGTGAGATCAAGGAACAGACCGTCTTCATGGGCGATTTCCCGATCATGACCGAGAAGGGCACGTTCATCGTGAACGGCACCGAGCGTGTCGTCGTGAGCCAGCTGGTTCGCAGCCCCGGCGTCATTTTCGAGCCGGGTGAGCGCTTCCGTCTCCGTAACCTCACCAAGCACCAGCTCGTCAAGGGCACCATCCACCCTTATCGCGGGGAGTGGATGGAGTTCGATGTTGAGCACAAGCCAGGCAAGGACGTCACTGCTGGAACGCGTGTTGCCCGCAAGCGTCGCCTCGGTGTCTTCACCATGCTTCGTGCGCTCGGCTACGACGAAGAGAACGCTCCGGGCTTCCTCGATCGCTTCGTCAGCCACTTTGACTTCCTCGAGGGCCAATGGGACAAAGAGCGCGACATCGCGCCGACCCAGGAAGAAGCGCTCATCGAGATCTACAAGCGCGCCCGACCGGGCGAGCCGCCGACCGCCGAGTCCGCCAAGGCTTATTTCCGCAACGCGTTCTTCGAGAGCCGTCGCTACGACCTCAGCCGTGTCGGTCGCTACAAGATCAACCGCAAGCTCGGCGACGAGCTCAGCCAGGTTGGCGCATTGTTCGGTCTCGAAGGCGGCCTGAACGCCGAAGGCGAGCCGCTACTCGACTATCCCGAAGAGGGACAGAATGTCTTGAGCCGCTGCGAAGTACTCGCAACGATCAGCTACATGCTGCACCTCGTCAAGCAGGAGCCGGGCTACCGACTCGACGACCAGGATCACTTCGCCAACCGCCGTATCCGCAGCGTCGGTGAACTGATCCAGAACCAGGTCCGCATCGGCCTCAGCCGTATGGAGCGTGTCGTGCGTGAGCGCATGACCACGCAGGACGTCGAGGCAATCACGCCGCAGACACTCATCAACATCCGTCCGGTCGTCGCGGCGATCAAGGAGTTCTTCGGAACTTCCCAGCTCTCGCAGTTCATGGACCAGGTCAACCCGCTGTCGGGTCTGACTCACCGTCGTCGTCTCTCCGCGCTCGGACCGGGTGGTTTGTCCCGTGAGCGGGCCGGCTTCGAAGTCCGAGACGTTCACTTCAGTCACTACGGCCGGATGTGCCCGATTGAGACTCCGGAAGGCCCGAACATTGGGCTGATCGGTGGCCTGTCGTGTTATGCCCGAGTCAACGAGTTCGGCTTCATTGAGTCGCCGTACCGTCAGGTCAAGGACGGCAAGGTCACGGGCGAAATCGTCTACATGGCCGCTGACGAAGAAGAGAACTACGTGGTCGCCCAGGCGAACACTCCGCTCAAGGACGATGGCAGTCTTTCCGACGCTCGCGTCCTCGTTCGCCGTTCACCGCAAGCAGCCAGCCTCGAGGATCTACGCAAGATGCTCGAAGCCGAAAGCTTCTTCGGCGCCACCACCGACATCGGCTACGTGCCCCCGGCAGAGGTCGACTTCATCGACGTCAGCCCGAAGCAGATCGTGTCCGTTGCTACAGCGCTCATTCCGTTCCTCGAGCACGACGACGCCAACCGCGCCCTGATGGGAGCCAACATGCAGCGCCAGGCTGTGCCGTTGCTCCGTGCCGAGGCGCCGTATATCGGTACCGGTATCGAGAACCGTGCCGCCCGTGACGCTGCCGATCTGATCATGGCTGAGGACGATGGTGAAGTCACCGACGTTTCCGGTGAAGCGATCTCCGTGCTGTACAAGACGCTTGGCAAGAGGACCTACAAGCTCTCCAAGTTCCGTCGCTCAAACCAGGACACGTGCATCAACCAGCGTGTTCTTGTCAACGAAGGCGACAAGGTTACGACCGGCGTTATCCTTGCCGACGGTCCATCGACTGACCAGGGCGAACTGGCACTGGGTAAGAACCTGCTCGTGGCATTTATCCCGTGGGAGGGCTACAACTTCGAGGACGCGATCATCCTGTCGGAGCGCCTGGTAAAAGACGACGTGCTCACGTCGATCCACATTAAAGAGCATGAAGTTGATGCGCGTGACACGAAGCTTGGCCCGGAAGAAATCTCCCGCGACATCCCGAACCTGAGCGACGACATTCTCGCTGACCTCGATGACCGCGGCATTATCCGCGTTGGCGCCGACGTTGGCCCGGGCGACGTACTCGTTGGCAAGGTCACGCCGAAGGGCGAGACCGAGCTAACGCCGGAAGAGCGTCTGCTCCGTGCGATCTTTGGTGAGAAAGCTCGCGAAGTCCGCGACACCTCGCTGAAGGTGCCGCACGGCATGACCGGCAAAGTCATCGATGTCAAAGTGTTCAACCGCGATGACGGCGACGAGCTGCCCCCGGGCGTTAACCAGCTCGTGCGGGTTTACGTAGCGCAGAAGCGCAAGATTTCGGTGGGCGACAAGCTCGCCGGGCGCCACGGCAACAAGGGCGTCATTTCTAAGATCCTCCCGATCGAAGACATGCCGTACAACGAAGACGGCCAGCCCGTCGACATCATCTTGAACCCGCTGGGTGTCCCATCCCGAATGAACGTTGGGCAGGTGCTCGAAGCGCACCTCGGCTATTGCGCTCGTTGGGGCTGGACAAACCCGGACGGCACCCAGATCGGCGACGACCCGATCCGTGGCACCGAGACCAAAACCCGCCCGAATACTAAACCTGCCACCTTCGTGGCGACACCGGTGTTCGACGGCGCCAAGTGGGACGAAACAGAAAAGGCCGGCAAGCACCCGGTCATCCAGAACATCCTCGAGAACCTCAACGTCGAGTCGGCGTCGGGTGCTCGCCTGGTTGGCACCAACGGAAAGATGACGTTGTACAACGGTCGTACCGGCGATGCGTACGACAACCCGATCACCTGCGGTTACATGTACATCTTGAAGCTGGCCCACCTGGTCGACGACAAGATCCACGCACGTTCCACCGGCCCGTACTCCATGATCACGCAGCAGCCGCTGGGTGGTAAGGCTCAGTTCGGTGGCCAGCGCTTCGGTGAGATGGAAGTGTGGGCTCTTGAGGCCTACGGCGCCGCGTACTGCTTGCAGGAACTGCTCACCATCAAGTCTGACGATGTGCTCGGGCGCGTCCGGGTGTACGAGTCGATCGTCAAGGGCGACAACATTCCCGAGCCGGGAGTGCCCGAGTCGTTCAAGGTGCTGATGAAGGAGATGCAGGCACTCTGCATCAATGTCGAAGTGCTCACCAAGGACGGCCAAGAAATCGAGATGCGCGACCTCGACGACGAGGTCTTCCGCGCTGCGGAAGAACTCGGTATCGATATCTCACGCCCCGAGCGCGGCACCGACGAAGACGATGCACGCCGCGAGCGCGAAAAAGCAGAGCGCGCTGGCAACTTCCGCTGACGATCAGGCGGTCAGACTGTGCCAGGCACAGTCTGACCGCCCGACTGCTGGAGCTTGATTTCCGGTCACACTGTGCTTGGCACAAAGTGACCGATGAACCCCGAACACCCAGAGCAACCGACAAAAGGGAAACCACATGCTCGACGTCAACATGTTCGATCAACTGAAAATCGGCCTCGCCGAAGCGGACCAGATTCGTAACTGGTCCCACGGTGAAGTGAAGAAGCCGGAGACGATTAACTACCGCACGCTCCGTCCTGAGAAGGATGGCCTGTTCTGCGAGAAGATCTTCGGACCGACTCGCGACTGGGAGTGCTACTGCGGCAAGTACAAGCGCGTCCGCTTCAAGGGCATCATCTGTGAGCGTTGTGGCGTTGAAGTCACGCGTTCCAAGGTGCGCCGTGACCGCATGGGCCACATTGAACTCGCCGCCCCGGCCGTGCACATCTGGTACCTCCGCGGTACTCGGTCGTGGCTTGCCTACCTTCTCGCAGGCATCGAGCCGAAGGAAGAGCTCAAGGCAAAGATGCTCGAAAAAGTCATCTATTTCGCAGCGCACCTCGTCAGCTGGGTCGACGAAGACGGCCGTCACGAAGCTTTGCCGAGCCTCGAGGCCGAATACCTCGAAGAGATCGAGGCCATCAACAAAGAACTCGAGATCGCCATCGATCGTCGCTTCAAGGACCTCGAAGAGGCCGTTGCTGCTGCTGAGAAGGAAGGCGCCAAGCCCGCCGACCTCAAGAAGCTGCAACGCGAAGGTGATAAGGAACTCGAAGGCATCCGCGAGCGTTACGCCATCGAACTCGATCTCGTCGCCCGTACGTGGGACGAATTCAAGAGTGTCCACTCACGCAAGATCATCGAAGACGAGATGTTGTGGCGTGAAATGCGCGACAAGTACGGCGAGTACTTCGAAGGCGGCACCGGTGCCGAAGCCATCAAGCAACTCATCAACCGGATCGATTTCGACGAAGAAGAAATCAAGCTGCGCGACGCAATTGACGTCGGCGACTCCGGTCGCAAGCCGTTGAGCGCCCAGCGCAAGCAGAAGGCGATCAAGCGGTTGAAGATCGTTGCCTCCTTCAACCGTCGCGACGAGAACGGTCGCCGCGAAAACGACCCGATGGCCATGATCCTCGACGTCGTCCCGGTCATCCCGCCAGAGCTGCGCCCCATGGTCCAGCTCGACGGTGGCCGCTTCGCCACGTCCGACCTCAACGACCTCTACCGTCGAGTGATCAACCGCAACAACCGTCTTGAGCGCCTACTCAACCTCGGCGCACCGGAGATCATTGTCAACAACGAGAAGCGCATGCTGCAAGAAGCAGTCGACGCACTCTTCGATAACGGCCGCCGTGGCCGACCAGTCACCGGCCCGGGCAACCGCCCGCTCAAGTCGCTATCCGACATGTTGAAGGGCAAGCAGGGCCGTTTCCGTCAGAACCTTCTCGGCAAGCGCGTCGACTACTCAGGCCGCTCGGTCATTGTGGCTGGCCCAACGTTGCGTCTTCACCAGTGCGGTCTGCCGAAGCTGATGGCACTCGAACTGTTCAAGCCCTTCGTCATGAAGCGCCTTGTCGACCTCGAGCTGGCACAGAACATCAAGACCGCGAAACGCATGGTCGAGCGTCGTCGTCCGCAGGTGTGGGACGTCCTCGAAGACGTCATTCAAGAGCACCCCGTCATGCTCAACCGTGCGCCCACGCTGCACCGTCTCGGCATCCAGGCCTTCGAGCCTGTGCTGGTTGAGGGCAAGGCGCTCCAGATCCACCCGCTTGTTTGCACGGCGTTCAACGCTGACTTTGATGGCGATCAGATGGCTATCCACGTGCCGCTCTCGGCTGAGGCGCGCGCCGAAGCTCGTGTGCTCATGCTGTCGGCGAACAACATCTTGTCGCCGGCCTCGGGTCGCCCGATCGTTACGCCGTCCCAGGACCTGATTATTGGTGGCTACTACCTCACCGAATCGATCGCTGGGGCTCCCGGCGAGGGCCGCACGTTCCGCCACCTGTGGGAAGTGCTCCGCGCTTACGACGAGAAGACTCTCGATCTGCACGCAGTGATCAACATCCGGATGCCCGGCGAAGCTCCGTTTGAGACCACCGCCGGTCGGGCCCTGTTCGAAGAGGCGCTCCCGCAACGGCTCGCCGCTGACAGTGGCGAAGTGCACCAGGAGTCGTACCCCGACAAGTTCGGTCACATTGACTACCTGGTCACCAAGAAGGAGATGGGCGTCATCGTCGAGCAGCTCTCCGACAACTACAGCAAGGCTGAAGTCGCTAACGCTCTCGACAACATCAAGGACCTTTGCTACCGCTTCGCTTCGCAATCCGGCATCACCGTGTCTATCGACGACGTCCGGACTCCGAAGGCCAAGAAGGGCATGATGGAGGAGTACGAGCGCCAGGCCGACAAGGTCGAGACGCAGTTCCGTCGTGGCATCATCACCGACGGCGAACGCCGCCAGCAAGAAGTGCGCATCTGGACAGACGCCACCGCCGAGGTTCAGGCCGAGATGGAGCGCGAGTTTAAAGAGGCCAAGTTCAACCCGATCGACATGATGGTCGGCTCGGGTGCTCGAGGCAACATGACGCAGATGCGTCAGATCGCTGGCATGCGTGGGCTGGTCGCCAACCCACGAGGTGACATGATTCCTCGTCCGATCAAGTCGAACTTCCGTGAGGGCCTTGAAACCCTCGAGTACTTCATTGCTACTCCTGGTGCCCGTAAGGGCCTGGTCGACACCGCACTCCGTACCGCTGACTCGGGTTACCTGACGCGTCGCCTCGTTGACGTTGCTCAGGAGCTCATTGTCCGTGAAGACGACTGCGGCTCGACGCTCGGCGTGTGGATTGAGAACGTCACGCCGGACACGGCCAACGTTCGTTCCTACATCGAGACAAAGCTCTACGGTCGTGCGCTGCTGCAAGACACGAATCTGGCCAAGGCGATGGAAGATGGCCGCAAGGTTCTGCCACGCAACACGATCGTCGGCGACGAGGAGATGGAAGCGCTCCGCGAGGACAAGGACATCACCCGACTCCGTGTGCGTTCGGTCCTTACGTGCGACGCCGAGCTCGGCGTTTGCGCACTGTGCTACGGCCGCTCGCTCGCCACCGGCAAGATGATTGAACTTGGTGAGGCTGTTGGCGTCATCGCAGCTCAGTCGATCGGTGAGCCCGGTACCCAGCTGACGATGCGTACCTTCCACACCGGTGGTGTTGCAGGTAAGGACATTGCTGGCGGCCTGCCCCGCGTCGTCGAGCTTTTCGAAGCTCGTACGCCAAAGGGTTCTGCTCGTCTCGCCAAGGCAACCGGCATCCTGCACCTTCGTGAAGACGAGGGCAAGGGCATTCCTGTTGTCGTCATCGACGATGCCGGCGAAGAGCACGAAGTGGTTCTGCCGCTCGGTGCTCGCCCGATCGTCGTGGATGGTCAGTCGGTCAAGGCCGGCGATCCGCTCGTCGATGGTCCCTTCGATCCGAAGGAGATCATGGAGATCAAGGGCATCCGTGAGACCCAGCTCTACTTGGTTGAGGAAGTACAGCGTGTCTACCGTGACCAGGGCGTATCGATCCACGACAAGCACATCGAGCTGATCGTGCGTCAGATGACGCGGCGCATCGGCGTACAGGAACCGGGTGGCTCCGGCTTCCTGCCGGGCGAGCGTGTTGACTCCAAGCGCTTCCGCGACACGAACCGTCGCATGGTCGAAGAGTCCTTGCGCCCTGCCGAAGGTCGCCCGGAACTGATGGGTATCACCAAGGCATCGCTGGCCACCGAGTCGTGGCTGTCGGCAGCCTCCTTCCAGGAGACCACTCGTGTGCTCACCGAGGCTGCGATCGATGGCCGCGCCGATCACCTCATCGGCCTCAAGGAGAACATCATTCTCGGCAAGCTGATTCCAGCTGGCACGGGTATGCCGAAGTACCGCGAGTTCGGTATCGAAGCACCGGACTACGAGCCGATGACGTTCTACTC
>JBLIMF010000076.1:0-12051 GCA_047638615.1 Gammaproteobacteria bacterium | reverse complement strand
GCCGGGGCCGACAACCCAGGGGCGAACACCTGCGACACAGCCCCAAGCGGGACGGAAAACCCACCCACCGACAACGCGAGGTCACCGTTTTCGAAGCGAACCGATTCGACGCGACCGGTCACTTGCTCACCTACCTCAGTGAGGAAGGCAATCTCTCGTCCGACGAGTGAGCCAGCGAGCACGAGCTTGTCGGACGACTCGGCGGCCTGGAGAGAATCGGCGATGTCGTTCAGCCGATCGACCATCGTCAGCTGAGCCGACTGCGCCAACATCTGCGACGTATCGGCTGGTTTCGTCGGGTCCTGGTACTTGAGCTGTGCGACGAGCAGTTTCAGAAAAGCGTCTCGGTCGAGGACGGCGCCAGGGTTCTCGACCGGTGAACCAGCCGATACTGACGAACCGCCCATAGTCGGGGAAATGGATTCGATGTTGGACATGTGCTTTTCTTTCTGACTCAGAGTTGAACGTCGACTCGGCCGGCCGCGGCGAGCTCATCAGTTGTTGCTTGGGAAGTGGATGAGGCGATGCGGTCTTCGGGTGGATGCGCTGGATCAATGTCGCTGTTGGGCAAGGTGCGACGTGCGTGAGACCGGTTGCGCTGGTCGGCGCCCCCCTGCGCAACGCCGAACGAACCGACATCGATCCCTGAATCGCTGAGCTCTTGGCGAAGTTCGTGGAGTCGACCGCTGAGTAAAACCCGCGTCGGGAACTCATCAGCGCGCATGTTGACTTCGAGAATGCCTCGGCGGTCGGTCACGTCGATCCGGATGGCACCAAGCTCATCGGTGACAACGTTCATCCCAAGCCGCGAGACGCCACCGAGACGATGGAGCGCTGCACGGTCGAGCACGTTCGGACCATCGACCAGGGCCTGATCGGCCATCAGCGCTGTCGCCTCGGCGTCGGGTGGTGAAGTGATCGGAGCCGATGCAGCCGGCCTCGGCAAACCGATTGCTGTGTTTGCGGAACCTGTGTCTGGTGGCGTGGCCACGTCGACCCCTGACAGGTGGCTGGGAGTCGAGGCACTGTCGGTCGTGGCAGCCTCGACCGATGTTGCCTCACCTGATGTTGTCAGCAATGCACTGGCAAGCCCGTGATGCTCGACGACTCCTGCTCGCTCGGGGTCTGATTCAACCCCGGCTTGAGCGGCACCTGGCGTTGCTGACGGCGTGTCGGGCAGACGAGCAGCGGTCACTACCACAGACGAGACCAACTGGTCGGCAGCTACGGCAACTTGGAGATGCACTATGCCGGTGTCGGCATCGAGTTCAGTCTGGTCAGTGGAGCCAGCCGGGTCTGGCATGTCTGCAGGCCCCGCCGATTCAGTGTCCGCGTCACGCGACCCGGGGCCGGCCACGCGATGATCGAGGTGCCCCTGCAGCACCGTTGCAAATGCCGGACCGGCCGTGTCGCTCGTGGACTTCTTGTCGTCGGGTGACAAGAAGTGCGCCGCGGACGTAGCCGCCGCGCTCGGCATCTGTCCGTTCATTCTCAGTCTCGATCCCATTGCATGATGACGATGTCATCGAGCTCAGCTCGCTCGCTGTGTTCCAATTCTGCCTCCGCTGAGTCAGTGGCGCGTTCTTGCAGACGTTCGACACCCTCGAGTCGTTGCGCTGCAATGCTCCAACTCGCCAGTGAACTTGTGAGTGCATTGTGAGCAACCACAACGGCTGCCGCCGCGAGAGAAATGTCGCGCATGCCTCCGTCAAGCATTCGGCGATGCGCAACGAATTTCGCGGCGCCCGTCGGCGTCGAGTTCGATGCGTCATCGACGGCACTGACTGCTGCCGATTCGTAGCGTCGTCGCTCGGCAATGAGTACCTGGTCACGTGCAACGTCAGCTCGCGCGATGCGTTCTTGGAGCCCGCGAATGCGGACGACGGTGTCCATGCGGGTCCGACTCACGAGGGCTGTCCGAGCACGGTGGCCAGGTGACGAAACGCATCTGGAGCGTCGACACGGTGGTCGATACGTTGCCGGAGAAACTCTTGAATAGGTTCGCGCAGCGCCACCGCTCGGTCGACCGTCGGGTTCGTTCCCGGCACATAGGCGCCAATCTCGATGAGGTCTCGCGCTTCTGCATGAGCGGCCATCAGCCGACGGAGTTCTCCTGCAAGCTGCTGCTGTTCCGGGTCAGTCACAGCGTTGGCGACACGGCTCACCGAGGCAAGTGCGTCGATCGCCGGATAGTGCCCAGCGTGGGCCAACGACCGCGACAACACCACGTGTCCATCGAGAATGGATCGCACGGCGTCAGCAATGGGCTCGTTGTGATCGTCGCCGTCAACCAGGACGGTGTAAATCCCCGTGATTGAGCCTCGTTCGGCAGTACCGGCTCGTTCGAGCAGTTTCGGCAACAAGGTAAACACGCTTGGCGGGTAGCCCCTCGACGTCGGCGGTTCGCCCGCCGACAGCCCGATCTCGCGTTGTGCCATGCAGTAGCGGGTCAAGGAATCCATCATCAGGACCACGTCGTTGCCGAGATCTCGAAACCACTCTGCGATCCGTGTGGCAGCCGTAGCGGCCCGCAGTCGGACGAGTGCCGGTTCATCGGATGTCGCGACGATCAACACCGAACGCTTCATCCCCTCCTCGCCAAGTTCAGCCTCGATGAACTCGCGGACCTCACGTCCACGCTCGCCGATGAGTGCCACGACGTTGACGTCTGCGGTCGACCCGCGGGCCACCATCCCCATCAACGTCGATTTGCCGACGCCCGATCCGGCGAAGACTCCGACACGCTGACCTTTACCCATTGGCATCAGGGTGTCCCAGACCCGCACGCCGAGCGAAAGCGAGGTATCGATCCGAGCTCGCCGCAAAGGGTGCGGCGGTGAGCCATCGATCGCGACGCTGGCGAGCCTGTCAAGCGGCGGGCCGTCGTCAAGGGGCTGTCCGAGTGCATTGATCACTCGACCAAGCAGTTGGTGCCCGACCGGCACCGTCGGTGCATGACCGGAACTGGCAACGCGGGCGCCCACGCGTAGCCCGCGCAGGTCGCCGTACGGCATACATGTGACTTCGCGGGCCCCGCAACTGATGACCTCGGCGGTCAAAGGCGTGGGTCCGTCGAGAACATCGACGCTGGAGCCGAGCGGAAGGTCAAGTCCCGCTACGTCGAATCGAAGGCCAACGATACGTTCCACCGTGCCTGTGAGCTGCGGCCGCAGCGTCGGACGAATGGAATCGAAACGACTGGCGAGCACGTCATTGCCAATGGCGGTGTCGGCCAACGGGCGTCCCGTGCCGAGCGTCAAGTCGATCAGGGGGGCGGTGGTCATCATCACTGATCGTCCCGAAGGCGGACAAACCGTCAAGCAGGTACGCGGCAAGCGGCTCGCTCAGGTGACGAATTCTTCCGATCCGCGATTGACCACGATCTCACCGGTCTCTTCGAGCGTTCGGATCACACGGACGACGACCCCTTGAGCTTCTTCGACCTCCTTCATCCGAATCGACCCGAGCAGCTGAATTTCCTCTTCGAGGTTCTTCCCTGCGCGCTCCGACATGTTGCTGGTGATCTTCTCGCGGACGTTCGGTTTGACACCTTTGAGCGCTGTCGCAAGGTCCTTGGCGTCAACATTGCGCAGAATGAGCTGGATCGCCCTGTCATCGAGCGAGACGACGTCTTCAAACACGAACATACGCGCCCGAACGTTCTCTGCGAGTTCTGAGTCCTGTTCTTCCAGACCTTCGAAAATCGCCCGTTCAGTTGCTCGGTCAGTGAGGTTCAAAATGTTGATGAGCGTCTGAACTCCGTCAGCGCGTTCGCTCTTGGATCGCGACGCTGTGGCAACGCCAAACCGTCGTTGCAACACGTCTTCCATCTGGTAAATGACTTCAGGAGAGGTCTGCTGAAGCTTTGCAACTCTGATTGAGACGTCACGCTGCATGGACTGGTCAAGCCCACTCAACACCACGGACGCAGCTTCTGACGGCAGGTGGGCGAGTACGAGAGCGACCGTCTGGGGGTGTTCGCCGGACAGGAAGTTGAGCACTTGGCGCGGTTCGGTCTTGCGGAGGAACTCGAACGGCACTCGGCTGGTCGATGCCCGCAGCTCTCCAAGAATCTCATTAGCCCGGTCCTGGCCAACCGATGCAGTCAGCAGGTCGCGAGCGCGTTCGACGCCGCCGGTTGCGAGCTGGTCGTTCGACTTCACCCTGGCGGCGAACTCGATCAGTGAAGCTTCGCCATCTTCACGTCGGACCGAATGAGCCTGAACAATTTCGGCCGTCACGGCACTTACCTCGCGCTCGCCAAGCAGCTTCATGATGCTCACCGACCGCTCACGGCCGAGCTTCAAAAGCACAATCGCAGCCTTTTGTGCACCGGTCAGATGGGCCATGCCAACATCGATCGAGTCTATGTCGATTCCTGGGATCACGGTCTTATTCACACCGACGCCGTCTCGTCGGACAGCCAGCTCTGCAGGATCTGTGCGACCTCCTCAGGTCGCCGGTCCGCTAGCGCGCTCAACTCCTCGAGCGCTGCCTGCGACGATGACCCTGCTGATAGCTGCGTCGGATCGAGATCGGTGAGTGCAGCCTCAGTAAGTGACGGGTTATTGGAGGCCAGCGACGCTGCCCGGATCGCACCGATGTCGATCGGCGTGGCGACTTCACGACGGGCTCGTCGTGCGCTCCGGTACGCAAGCAGCATGGCGACGAGCGCAAGGAATGCGATGATGCCGGTCCGGATGAGCGACGACTGAGCCTCGGCAGCTATTGCTGCGGCTTCGCCGTCGGCGGCTACTGCAGCTGCATCGGTGGCAGCCGTGTCGAACAACAATCGAGTCACGACGACCTGATCGCCACGCTCGACGTCAACACCTGCCGCCGTCGACACCATTTCAGTGATTGCCGCAACCTGTGCCTCGGAGACCGATGCCTCATCGACCAGCACTGCCACATGAATCCGCTCAATGGCACCGGCGGTGAACGTCGTCTCCTCGACGGTGCGGTTCACGGCGAAGGTCCGCTCGGCATTATCTTTCGAATAGCTCCTGTCGCCGCTGCCTTCATCCGTCGCGACCACTGCAGCACCATCGGGCCCGAGCACGCCGTTATCACCGAGAACTTCGGTGCCGGTGCCGGTGTAGACCTCGTTATCTGTTCGTTCGGCCAGGATGAGGCCACCACCTTCTTCAGCCGATGAGTCGAAGCGTTCGGAGGTTTCTTGCCGCTGCGTCAGTTCCAATTCGGCCCGCACGTTCACGGCGAGATGATCGAACCCAGTCACACGACCGACCATCGACCTGATCGACGAGGACAACTCCTGCTCAAACGCCGACGTCGCCTGGGTCCGAGCATCACGCCCGCCTCCGGTGACACCTCCGACTGCACCGAGATCAGTCAGCACCGTTCCGGACGCATCGGCAATCGTCACATCTTCTGGTTGCATTCCTTTGACGGAGGCCGCCACAAGGTGGACCATCGCTGCAACCTGATCCGAACCAACCGACGCCGGGTTGGAACTCCTAACAAGTACAGAGGCGGTTGCCGTTGCAGGCTCATCGACAAACACAGAATCCTCGGGGAGGGCTAGGTGAACAGTGGCAGTTTCGATGCCGTCTATCGAACGAAGGGTGCGTGAAAGCTCGCCCTCAAGTGCGCGTTGGAAGTCGATTCTCTGGCGGAACTCTGATGTGGTAATCCCCTGTTTGTCGAGGAGCGCATACCCCTCGTTCGACGTTGGTAGGCCCTCTCCAGAAAGCGCTATGCGCAAGTCGTACACGTCATCACGCGGCACCATAATCGTGCGTCCACCATCGGCAAGTTCGTAGTCGACGTTTCGAGCGATCAGTTCGTCGGTCACCGATGCGGCGTCGCGCGATTCGAGGTCGGTGTACACCGCCGCCATCGCTACGTCACTACTCGCACCGACCAGCATCATCGTGCCGCCGATGACAGTGAGTGCTGCAGCACCGAGTGCAATCTTCTGCAGTGGCGTCAGTCGGTTGAAGGTGTCCATGGCCCGCTGACTTACCGGGGCTTCTAAACCAGCCATCGATCAGACCTGCATCCGCATAATGTCGTTGAACGCTTCCACGGCCTTGTTACGTACTTCGACAGTCAACTGGGTCAACATCTGTGCTTCGGCAGCGGCGATCGTGAAGTCGTGGACGGCACTCAGATCACCGGTGGCTGCTTCGATCGACAAGCGGTCGACTTCGTTGTGGCTCTCGGAGAGATTGTCGAGCGCCTTCGTCAACGAATCAGCAAACGAAGAACCGCCCGTCGATGCCGTCGGGGCTGCAACGAAGGAAACGCCGGCAGTCGCACCGAATGGGCTGACGGGCAAGATAGGGGAAATCGACATGATTAGCGTCCAATCGAGAGCGCCGCTTCATAGGCCTCTCGTGCTCGTTCGAATGTGTTGATGTTGGCTTGGTATCCGCGTTGAGCGACTTGCATGTAGACCATCTGCTCGCCGAGATCGATGTCTGGACGGCGGACCATCCCGTTGTCATCGGCCAGCGGGTTCGTCGGTTCGTACAGCACTCGTCCGTTCGGGTCGCCAAAGATTGCGCCTGCCACCCGAGAGCCGCCGCCGGTTTCGGCGCCATAGGGATCTTCGGCAGACGTCACCAGAATGAACCGCTCGCGGAACGCCGCGTCGCTCGTCGCAGACACGTTGTCAATGTTGGCGACGTTGTCGGCCACGGCGTTCAACCAGGTCTTGTAGACACCCATGCCTGATCGAGCAACATCAAGTGCAGAGAACATTTCTGACATGGCGAGGTCCGTTCAGTCGAGTTCAGCGGCCGGTGATCGCGGTTCGGAGCATTTGGTATTTGGCGTTCAAGCCCTGCACCACGAGTTGTTGCTGCAATGCGGTCTCAGAGCCAGCGAGCAACTCCATGTCGATGTTGACGTTGTTGCCGTTCAGCCGGGTCGGCGCAAGCGACCTACTGACCGACACGTCTGCGTCCTCCGGATTGCCAGTACGTGCTGCTGAACGCAGGCTCGCCTCGAACGACACCTCGCGAGCGATGTAGCCCGGGGTCTCGAGGTTTGCCACGTTCGAAGCGATTGCTTGCTGCCGTTGGTTCAACGCATCCAGTGCTCGATGCAGTGTCATCGTGGCGTTGTCGGAAATCGGACTGATACTCACAGGGCTAACTGTGCAGAGTTCCCGAAAGGCGCAAGGAGGTTTGAACGAGGAATCTTCACCCGAGTTCGGCCCGCATGCGGGCGATAGCCGAGCTGATCTGGCCGTCAATTCGACAGGGACCGAGATCAACGACGCAGCCGCCACGTTCGACGCTGCTGTCAGCGAGGAATTCGACCTCACCGTTCCAGCGCACGAGATCTGCATCGACTGCCTCTCGGGCGGTCTCGGCATCGTCAGGGTGAACTCGCAGCGTTGGCATGCCGCGCTCAGGCAACAATCGCGCAACCCGAGCGAGTGCATCGAGTACAGGTTGGTCAACGGCGTTGAGTTCACGTCCGACGATCTCCGCAGCGAGGGCTGCGGCGAGTGTCACGACGTCGCGCTCTACCTCCTCGAGTGCCAGGCAATCGCGACGACTGAGATCTGCAGCGGCCTGGTCGAAAACCGCGGCGCACTGATCGAGACGGGCCGCACTGCGGCGGTGATCGTCAATAGCCGCCGCCACCTCGGTCTCAGAGGACGCCCAGCCGCTGCTGTAGCCCTCGTCAAAGCCGGAGTCTCGACGCCGCGCTGCAAGTTCGGATGCCTCACGACGCGGGTCACGTAGTGACTGGGCCACGGTGAAGGCGGGTGCTGTGAACGACACCGCCCGGTCGACGTGGTCGACCACGCTCATATGGTGTCACCGATGCTGTCAGGGGTAGCCGGTTCTTGAATCCAGTCCATCATCAACCTTGCGAGGAGGTGAGGGTCGGTGTCGAGCAGGCGCTCGATCGTTTCCACGGCCTCTGCAACTTCCTCGGCTCGGCCATGAACGTCCTGGAGAAACATCATTTGTCGATGAGGTCGGCCAAACGTGTGAATCGGTGAGACCAGGTCGAGTGCCGGTGGAAGGGCCGCGGGTAACGGCCTACCGGCCGGACCGCTCGCTATGAGCGGTCGATGGGTTGCCTGAATCGAAAGAACGGGGCCCGCACGTTTGGGTCGAGCACGCTGATGTCGGCCCTTCCAGGCCATCGTGGGCAGCGTCACCGACATGAGCACGGTCGAAGCAACCAGCGTCAGTATCCCCGCTCCCGCGAGCACCAGTGCAAAGTCAGTCACCGACATAGCGCGATGGGTTTCAGGCCTGGCGGTCGAAGTACGACGCAGCAGTCGAGCGAGCAACAGGACGGCGTTGCACGTTGCGACCACGAGGCGCTGCCTCGTCCGACATGAGACGCGCGCGTTCGATCAGGTAATCGGTGGCCTGCATCAAACGCCGGGCCCGGCCTTCGAGCGACCGCGGCATCGTAGGCATCGCGGCAGTCGGCCGAAACAACAACTCGTTGATGCCATCAACGTCATCGAACCCATCGTCCAACGTCTCCGATTGACGCTGGAGCAGCCATTCGAGGTCTTCGAGAACGACGATCCAGCAGGCATGATCGTCGAGAGCCAGAGTGGTCGGTGCTGTCATGCCTGCACGTACAGCCGGGGACCATCGATGACGTCGTTTCCGTGTGCTGCAACGGTCGCGGCTGGCGCCGACGCTGCTGCCTGGCGGAATGCGTCACCGATCTCGGTCATCAGCCGCTGTGCTTCCAGTACAAAGCCGGGATCTTTCGATGCGTTGGCCTGGCTCAACCGACGCAACACATAGTCGTACACCGACAGCAGTGCATTCGCATGTTCCCAGATCTCGAGATCGAGCATGTCGGCCATCTCGCCGAGGAGTTCCTGTGCGTGTCCGAGTAACCGGTTCGTTTCAAAGTGATTGTTCTGCTCCATAGCGATGAGCGCGGTCAAAAGATCACGGTCAAGCCGATCGAAGCACATAATGACGATCTTCGGGCCGCCAGCTGTCTGCAGGTTGTCCATCGCAAAGCGATCGAGCATGGTGTCGGGGGAATACATGGTTGGTTCTCCTGGCCGTGTGGCGATGTGAGAGATAGTTCGCAGTTCATCCGTTTCCGCCACCAGGGTCTGCGGAATCGATGAGCGGTCAATAATTGACCTGGCTCAGAGCCAGTTGTTCGTGAGACCTTCGAGCTGGCCGCGGATGTAGGTGCTCTGGTTCTCCAAGCCCCCGAGCAACGTCTGGAGGTTTGACCACTGCCGCAGAAGATTCGTTTCACGCATCGCCAGACGGTCTTCGAGACGCGTGATCTGGTCACCAAAATCTGTGACTCGTCCTTGCGCGAACGTGGTGGCGCTGGCGAGGGAGCCGATTTCCGCTTTCATCAGCAACGTGGCGACCTCAACGATGCGAGCTGCGATGCCGGGTCGATATTCCACGGCACCAAGAGAACCTGACATGCCACCTTCGATGTCGATCTGCAACCCGGCTGCGTTGGAGTCAGCAAGCGCGTTCAACGACAGCCGTCGCCCGATTCCTGTTGCCGCAATGCCGTCGATTGTGCCCGCTACGTCGGTGCCCGAATGTGCTTCCCAGACGCCCGCACCGAGCACATCGGCGTTGAGTTCGAAGTTGCCAGCTTGACCCCAGCGCTCAGCGCGCAGGCTGAGACCAGTTCCGTCGGCCTCGACAATGACGTCAAGGCCGGCACCAGCGATTGCTTCATTGAGTCCTTCGATAATCTGATCGGCGCTCTGACCAGAAGTCACGTCGTATGTTGCCGTCACATTGCCGGCGCGAACACCAATACGGCTGACAACGGCTCCGCCGCCGAACATCACCGCCGATGTCGCCCGAGTCGCCGCGGTTGCCACGTCCACGACGTAGTCACCGTGCAGGGTGTTCGCATCGGCCGACGCAAACACAGCGTTGCCGGTGTCGGTGCCTCCTTGGCCAAATAGGCGTGAGATCAATGCTGGGTCGTCGGCCACTGCTGTGAGAAACGTCGCCTGGTCAAACGTGAACGAACCATCTCTGGTCAATTGGATGCCAGCAGTTGACGGAAGCGCCGACGACACGCCTTCGACTTGGCCGCCGAGCGAATCGCGAATCTGCTGAGTCAGACGGCGAATCGCACCGTTGCCCGCGAGCGCGCCTTTCGTCCCTGCGGTGACATCGTGGCGCGTCTGCACCTTCAGTTCGGCAAGCAGTGAATTCGCGTTCGACACGAGGTTGGCGACGTCGTCAGCAACTGCGGAGTTATTTCGTTCGACACCAACGGTGACCGGTGTCGTTGTGAGAGCCTTAGCAGTGAGGGTCACACCGCTGATCACGTTGGTGAATGTGTTGCCCGATGCCTCGACGTCGTATGCACCTGCTCCTTCGCCGATGCGGATCACCGCGTTCTGGGCGGCCGAGGACTCGACGAGTCCACCAATGCCGGTCAGGACAGATCCGTCAAAAGCGATGTGTCCGACTTTTCCGGTTGCCGTCGCACTGAGTTGGAGGCGCCACGCGCCCGCACCCACCTTGACAGCGGCAGCGCTCATCCCGCCGCCGGCAGTGTTGATCGCCGCTGCGACGCTGGCAAGAGAGCGATCGCCCGTCGAGACGACGGCGATCGAAGTCGATCCGACGCGCAACCCACCGGAAAGAACAACGTCGAGCGTGCCAGCCCCGGTGTCCACGGCTACAGCCTGACCGACCTCGGCCTGTGTGACGGTTGTGATCGTTCCGGCAATGTCGACGATTCCATCGGTGCCGACGTGGGCCGACGCGTCGACGCCAAGACCCACCGAGGCCAGCGCCGTCCCACCCGTGATCTGTAAGGAAGCCGTTGAACCTTCGCGAATCGTCGTCAGTGATAAGGCACCCGCACTGTCGAGCGAAGCGGTTGCACCGGCTCCACTGGCATCGAGCGCATCCTGGACGGCCTGTGCCAGACCTTGCTGGTCATAGGTCCCCACAGCGATTCTGATGTTGAAGGCAGTGCCGTTCACCTCGACAGCGATTGCGTCGCTCGCAGCACTGACGACGGTCGACGATGCCAGCGGTGAACTGCCCACAGACGATCCCCCAGCCGACGACTGGGTGACGTCGAACTGCACGGTGCCAGCAACGAGTCCTACGCCAACTCGAACCGTGTTGACACCGATGCCCAGTGTTCCAGCGGCGACAGCGATGGTCGAATCGTTGGTGACCGGGATCGAGTCGGACGCGACAGTGGACAGCGAACGAAGGCCATGCGCCCGCGCAAGTTGATCAACGGAGAAGGAGATCGAGCTATCGAAGGCTGCGCCAGACACGCTGGCCGAGACCGCGTCCGGTTGCGAAACCGAGGTTTTGTATCGGTCGAACAAACTGACAGTAGAGAGGCGGGTGGCTGCAAGGCGGAACGATTCCACCCCGTTTTTAACACGGGCGATCGCGCTGACAGCAGTCGACGCCACCTCCTTGCGCGACTCCAGGAGCAGAAGTGGGCGCTCTTCGACCTGCATGAGACTGGCGACGATCTGGGCGGCGTCGATGCCTGCGATTTCCATGGTCTGTTCCAATCGGCGTGTTCGGGGTCAGCGTGGGTGCGATTCAGGGCATGTGCGAGTCAGCGGGTTACGCCGGACCCGACAACCGACGAAGGGGTCCGGCCCTCATGGACCGGACCCCTCCAAGTTCCCGTGTTCGAATGGACGAATTACCGCAGCAGTGAAAGCACCGTCTGAGGTACCTGGTTGGCCTGGGCCAACATGGACGTACCTGCCTGGGTAAGGATCTGGCTCTTGGTGAAGTTGGTCATCTCCACCGCCATGTCCGTATCACGGATCCGGCTCTCGGAAGCGACGAGGTTTTCGGTCGTCACCTGCAAGTTGTTGATCATGGACTCGAACCGGTTCTGGAGCGCACCGATGTCACCGCGTGTCGCGCCCACCGACTGAATGGCGCCATCGAGTGCCGTCATGGCAGCCGCTGCGCCAGCGTCGGTCGTGACGTCGAGGCCGGAGATTCCGAGGCCAGCGGCATCGGTGTCGGTGAGAGACACCGACACAGTGTCGCCAGCGTTCGCTCCAACCTGGAACTGTCCGCCACTGCCAGTTGCAGC
>JBLIMF010000075.1:0-12292 GCA_047638615.1 Gammaproteobacteria bacterium | reverse complement strand
AGGGGAACACGATGAGCCTGACAGAGACCACACACAATCGAACCACACCGTCCGACCCTGCTGGGGCAGTGCGTGCGTGGCTTGAAGAGAACTGGGATCCTGACCTGACGGTCGCGCAATGGTGGGAACAGCTCGGCCTCGCGGGATGGTCGTCACCGCTGCTTCCCGTCGAGGCGTACGGCCTTGGCCTGTCGAGGGCTGACTCGGTTGCCGTGATGCGCGAAATCGGGTCGTTTGGTGCGCTCGGCCCGCCCAGCGGCCTCGGGTTGCTGCTGGCAGCGCCGACGATTGCGACGCACGGAACGCAAGAACAGATCGATCTGTACGTGCGCGACATCGTCACCGGCCAGCAAGCTTGGTGTCAGCTGTTCAGCGAACCTGGTGCAGGTTCTGACCTTGCCGGGCTGAGCGCGCGAGCCGAGCGTGATGGCGACGAGTGGATCATCAATGGTCAGAAGGTGTGGACTTCTCTCGGCCAGACGGCAGACATGGGCATGTTGATTGCTCGCACCAACGTCGACGTGCCGAAGCACAAGGGCATCAGTTGGATGGCGATCGACATGCATCAGTCCGAGGTCGACATTCGCCCGCTGTACGAGATGACCGGCCATGCGATGTTCAACGAGGTGTTCCTCACTGACGCCCGAGTTCCCGTCGATGCCGTGATCGGCGATGTGAACAACGGCTGGGCCGCCACGAATACCACGCTGCAGGCCGAGCGCGCCGGCCTCGGCTCAGGTGGCTCGGGCGGAGCCGTGGGCGCCATGCCAGGGACCATCGCCGGTCAACTCGATCGTCGCGCCGGAGATCTCGTTAAGCCGAGGGACCCGAAGAAGAAGGCCACCCAGGCCAAGGCGACTCTCCCGAATCGGTCGGTGCTCTTCGACTTCGCCAAGACAGCCGGAAAAATCAACGATCCGCACGTTCGCCAAGACCTCATGCGTCTCCACACGATGAACATCATCGGCGGCCTCAACGCCCAGCGCTTGAAGGCGATGCGACAGCAAGGCAATGACATTCCCGGAATGGCCAATATCTCGAAGCTGCAGATGAGCGACATGGTGCGCCTGACTCGCGACCTGGGCCTCGGGATCGTTGGGGCGAACGGCATGTTGCACGCCTACACCGATGCCCAACGCGAGTCGCTCAACGAGGCAATAGGCAACCCGCTGCTGGGCATGGTCACCGGCCCTGCGCTCTATGCGCAGGCTCCACCGATCTACGGTGGAACCGACCAGATCCAGAGGAACATTATTGGTGAGCGAGTGCTTGGGCTGCCGAAGGAACCGAATCAAGACAAGGTCCTGCCGTTCTCCGAGCTCCCAAAAAACGTTTGAGGCAACCATGACGATCACCGGCCGTTCGCCACCCGCGTTCGACGTTGGCTCCATGGTCAGATCGTTAACTTTTCAGGCGGACAAAATTTCGGACAATTTGGGCGGGAGCCGGGCTTTGCGACCTCTCAAACAAACCAGAGATGACGGACAACGAGCACGGCGACGACGATGCAGATCGAAATGATCTCTTTGACCAGGAGACCCCATTCAAGCCGTTGGTCGGCAGCCACTTCTTCATCGTGAACTTCGCCCGCGGTTCGGCCGTCAGCCAGTCGGATGAGAAGGTGGTCGGCGCTCATGGCATTGCGACCTTTCCGGTCTTCTCGGTCTTGTCCCAGGTCATCTCGGCGCCGCGAGCTTCTTTGATGTAAGAGGTGAACATGATTGCGCACAGCAATGGGCCGTACCCGGAGATGTACACGAGAGGGGGGCTGAGCCATCGTAATCGGCGTCGCGACTCGACCACTTTGGCTGCCCAAGCCACGAGCATCGATGCCGCTAGCCAGAAGTAAATGAACAGGATGATCGAGCGAAGCACTGGACCGCTGGCCGGGATGTGCACCAACTCCAGTACTTCGAGCAACGCCCACTTAAAGAACCGGGGAAATAAGGTGTAGTGGATAATTGCTAGAGAGATCAGGCCGGGGAAAGTGACGGCTTCCCGCCAAGTGTTGCGAGCTGTCTTTGGGTCGATCATGAGCGTGAAGCTCGTGATGAAGATATAGCCGATGGCGTTGGTGATCCAGAGCATCTTGAACGCCGCCCACGAGAGCGGGAAGTCGATGAAGAAGAGCGCTACAAGGCTAGCTGAAGCGACAATCATGAAAATGGGGAGCAGAAACAAGCAGAACCAAAAGAGGCCGAAGCTGTAACTCCCCAGGCCATGATCGGGGCTGGGGCGGAACCACATGTGCTTGTAGCGGAAGGAAACCTGAACATTCCCGCGTCCCCAGCGAAGCCGCTGCTTCCAAAGCCCGTCAATGTTGTCAGGCTCCTCGGCCCAGACGGTGGCGTTGCCATCAAACACAACCCGATTGCCTGCTAGTTGGGTCTTGAATGTGGTGAAGGTGTCCTCAGCCAAAGAGCTTGTGTCGATCTGGCCACCGATTGCTTCGAGGTTCGCGCGAGTGTGCAGCTGAGCGCCGCCGGCCAGGCAGGCCATGGCCCCGAGAACGTTCTGGCTGCGACGGGCGGCTGCCTGGGCAGTGATGTACTCGTAGCCGACGAATCGCTTCATCCAGTTCGGTGGTCGGCTGCCTTCTTTGATGTATGCAGTGACTGCTCCCACCTCGGGGTCCGCGAAATGGCGGGTCATCTTCCGCAGCGAATTTGGTTCGTAGACGACGTCGGCATCCATGATCAGCAGCGCCTCCATCCAGTCATCTGCGAGGATCTGCACCAGACCGTGGTTGAGGGTGTGAGCTTTGCCTTCGCCCCCTTTGTCGCGTCGCAGGTGCAGCACTCGGCCAGGGTTTTCTTTTCCCTTGGCGATCACGACGTCCGGTGTCTTGTCGGTGCTGGCATCATCGACGACGTACAGGCGGAGTCGATCGGGCGGGTAGTCGAGCTCCAAGAGTCGATCGATCGACATGCCGATCACAGCGGCTTCGTTCCATGCAGGGATCAGGATGGCAACGCGGGGAAATCGCGGCTCAACTTTGTCGTAGTGGTTGCGGAAGGCATGCATTCCGATGGTGGCGAACTGGTAGGAAGCCGCGGCAAGCGGTACGGCGCCGAGCATCACCAACACAACGAGGGTCCAACGGCCGAGTACGTCGGCCATCTCGGCCACCTCGCGCAGCGTCGACACTAAATCGAAGCCAGTGCGCCTGCGATGTCGGACACATGGTCGTACTGGCCGATTGTGGCGGCCCGATGGCTGTCGGTCGAGGCGACCAACTCCACGCCCGCGGCATGGAGCAGCTTTGCAACGTGTGCCGACGGGCAGCGCCACCGCTCGGAGATCTCCACACGCGCCCCGGCACGCGCTAGCCGATGGCCTAGTGCCGTTACGTCCGTGTCAGCAACCATCGTCTCGTCGAGCCCGCACTTGGGCAGGACCGAGAAGATGTGTGCGATGAGAACGTTGTCATAGCGCTCTGCTGCTGCGGCGGTGGCCTCGAGGAGGTTGTCGAGCACTTCGATCGGATCGATCTCCCCATCGGCGATCATCCGTCGGACAGTCGCCGGCGGTTGCGGTTCGCGGCCGAGCGGAACTTGGTGGTCGGCAGCGACGATCCAGTCGACGCCGGCAAGCGATGGGGGTACGTCGAGCCAACCGGTCGTGTCGAGCATTTTCGCTTCTACCCCACAGCTGACATCGAGCGGCGATTGGGAACGGAGACGGCGAACGGCCGAAACGAAATCGGGGAGCCACAGGGTGTCGGATCGAACGTGGTCGACGAGCCCGATCGTGTGCAAGCCCCGCTCGGCGGCGGTGGCCACGTTGGCCCCCGGTTGGTCGCGGCCGTCGGAGAACGTCGAATGCACGTGGGCGTCGACGAGTAGGTCGAGCGTCATGGCGACCAGCCTCGCGTCTTGCTCGCACCCAGCTCAACGGTCTGCGGGATGGCCGTGGTCGGGATGATCACGTCTTCCCAGTGTCGGACGACTGCGATCTCTCGGAAGGCGCCGAGGGGCTCGATGTGTATGCCCTGTGCTTCCCGGAGGGCCAGCGCCGGGATGTCGAAGCCGGCCGCAATCGTCAGGGGCAACGAACCCGGGAAGCGAGGGTTGACTTCCAAAAGCGCCAGCCGGCCATCGCGATCGCGCCGGCATTGGACGTTGGCTGGACCGGTCAAGCCAACGGCCGCCACGGTGTCGAGTGCCAACTTCATCGCTTCCTCGTCTCGGACCGTTCTTCCTGCAACCGCGACGCCGGAGTCAACCTTCCACCTGGTCCGAGGCACGGCGCCGAGCGGCTGCCCGGTGCCGTCGACGTAGACGTCGACGGAGAGTTCCTCCCCAGGGAGGAACTCCTGGACAATGAACGAGCTGTCTTTCGGCACAACCGCAAGTTGCTCGGGTCGATCGATGATCTGTACGCCGCGCGACCCGCTTCCCTGCCTCGGTTTGGCCACGGCGGGATAGGAGGGGAAGTGAGCGGCGTCGAATTGGAGATCGATCAGATGCGTGATTGGGCAGGGGACCGTCGACTCGACCGCGGACGCGAGCTGCCATTTGTCGAGGCATGTCGAGAGCGCTGCTGCCGGGCCGGCCACGATCGCCACGCCGAGATCCTCGAAACGCAGCCGGGCGTGCGCCATGGGGAGCAGCTCGGTATCGACAGTGGGGATCACGACGTCTATTCGCCACCTACGACACAGCTCCATGATGTGGTCGATGAAGCTGGCCTCCTCCCCTCGGGGAACAATCGAGCGGTTTCCGTCACTCACCAGATACAAGCCGACGGCGCATCGGTCGATGTCGACGGCGAAGAGGCATGCGTCGGGGAGCAATGAGCGGATGACCGCCACGCCGGCAGGTCCCCCCGCACCGGTGACGAGTACTCGTGGTTTATTCCTATGAGGGGACATGCTGGTCGATTTCCTTGGGGCTGATGGACGGTCGAACAGGGCGGTAGTCGGGGACTGGTTGAGCCAGTTCGCGAACGATCTCGAGGGGCTCAGCGTGCTCGGCTTGGATGAACCGGCCCCAGTAGCGGGTCGTGGCCAGGAGGAAGTCTTCGGCGAGGTATGAGCACTTGGTCACCTGCGTTCGGTAGGCAGCGATCGCGGCGAGCTTGCGATCGATTGCTTGGTCCACGGGCACAAACCGGCGCGGGGCGAAGTCGACCGTCGCCGATGGCGACTGGTAGCTGTATAACTGCGGAACCGAGCGGCACGCCACCAGGGAAGCCTGGTGGGCGGATCGGTGATCCTGATGTACGTCATGGGAGCTGTGTGTGTAGACAATCGTCGGCGCGATGCGCTGGACGGCTTCTTCGATGAGCGCAACGGTCGGCCCATTCATCGGGACGCGTGTATCGGGTAGACCTCCCAGGATTAGTTTGGCTCCAAGGATCTTGGCGGCTCGATGGGCCTCGGTCTCTCTTTCGACCGCCAATCCTCCGCTTTCGCCCCTGGTGAGGGTCAGGATGGTCACGTCATCTCCGCGTTCGACATGACCGACGAGCGTGGCGCCGACACCGATCTCGACATCGTCGGGATGGGCGCCGATCGCGAGCACTCGATGTTGAGCCCCGCGCCGGCTGTCGAGCGCAGCGTTGACAGTGCTGACGAGCACGTCGACGGTGAGTGGTTTCAACAGGTAGTCGTCTGCGCCGTTGCGAAGGGCGACAATGGTGTCGTTAAGCGTAGCGAATGCGGTCATCAACACGATGGGCAGGCTGGGATGGAGTTGTCGAGCCTGCGATAGCAGCTCTAGCCCGGTCATGCCGGGCAGCCGCACGTCGCTCAAGAGTAACGAGCACCTGGATCGATCGAGCGCCGCAAGTGCAGCGTCAGGATCGGAGAACAGGGACGTGGCGTAGCCGGAATTTTCGAGGGCTCGGCATGCGAACCGGGCGGCGTCGGCGTCGTCTTCGACGACGAAGACGGTCGCCTGGTCCTCGGAGTGGGCCATGGGGGTCATTGGACTGTGACCGTCTTGACGGAGTCGCAACCTCGGTATTCCAGTCGTCGGAGTCCGGCGAGCACGGTTCCTTGAGCCGAGCCTGATCTGGTGTGTGTGATGATGCTGCCGAACATGGGTTCATCCTTCTAAAGGCGTTTGCAGCCTCTAACTATGAACGACCCAAGTTGCCCGCTGGTTGTGGCTTCGGTTGCAGATCGGTTTCAGCAAGTCTGGGTTCAGTGGGGCCGGATGTACGTGTACCCGACACCGCGCACCGCTCTGATCGGCGAAGCCTCGGCGTTCACAAAGCCCATCTTGCGGCGCAGTCGATGGACCACGTATTTGACCCGGTCCGGTCCGGTGCCGGTGGGGTCGCTCCAGGCCATCTCGAGAAGCTGCACTGGGCTGAGCACTTGGGGCGCGGACCTGATGAGCCCATGGAGCAACCGGAATTCGATCGCGGTGAGTTCGACCTCGCGGCCTTCGACCGCGACCCGATGGCTTGCCGGATCGACAACGAGTAGTTCGTCCACATACACGTCGACTGGCTCGGTCGAATGAGCCCGGCGCAGAAGCGCACGCACTCGCGCAATCAACTCCAGGTTGCCGAATGGCTTGGTCAGGTAATCGTCGGCTCCTGCCTGCAGTCCCCGGACCTTCTCGGCCTCGAGGTGTCGGGCGGTGAGCATCATGACTGGAACGTTGGTTACGTCACGGATCCGCCCGAGTACCTGCCAGCCGTCGATGTCGGGGAGGCCAATGTCGACGATGACACAGTCCGGTCGGCGTTCGTGGAGCAGTCGGAGGCCAGAACGGCCGTCGGCAGCCTCGAGTGCCTGGAGACCAGCGCGACGCAACAACACTGAAAGCGTCAGCCGTATGTCTGCTTCGTCCTCGATTATCAGGATGGTTGCCGAATCAGTCACTGTGTCATCTCGCGTTCGTCCGGGATCACGAACTCGAAGCGAGCGCCATAATCTTGCTGGCTCTCTACGGTGATCGTTCCACCGTGCAGCTCGACGATCGCTTTGCAGATGGCGAGGCCGAGGCCGGTGCCGGGTGTGGACTGAGCGGTCCCGGATGCCCGGAAGAACGAATCGAAGAGTTGCTCCTGGTCGGCCTCAGAAATTCCGACCCCATCATCGACGACTGCAAATACCCATCTATCCCGGTGGTGACGTGCTGTCACCTCGATGTTTCCGCCGCCGTCTGAGAATTTGATGGCATTCGAAAGCAGGTTGTCGAGAACTTGTCCGAGTCGGTAGCTGTCTGCGTGAAGGGCAGGGCCGGGTTCGATCGAGGTCCTGATCGCAACACCAGCGGCGTTTGACAGGTGGGTGGCCGACTCCACAGCCCATTCGACGATCTGGTTCACTGGCAATACCGTAGGTTGGATTAATGTGATGCCCGACTCGAGTTGTCCGAGCAGAAGCAGGTCGTCGACGACGCGGATGAGCCGTTTGGCGTTCCTGTCGATAACGGTGAGGAACTCCTTCTGCTCTGTCTCGCTCTTCGGTTCCTCGTCGTTGAGGAGGAGATCGGCGAAGCTGACGATTGATGTCAGCGGGGTCCGCAGCTCATGCGACACCATTGCAACGAGTTCGGTCTTGAGGTCGGCGACCCCCTGCAGGATCCTGGCCTGCTCCTCGGCTTTCCCTCGGAGCCCGCGTTCGACTTCCAACAGACGCCAGCGTGTCAGATCGAGCTCCTTCTTTTGGCTGATGTCGGCGTACAGCCAAAAGTGATCTACCCTTTCGGATATCGCCCCGATTGGAATGTAATCGCGTTGAAGCGTGCGGCCATCCGCCAGCGCGATCTCCTCGCCCATGACGAGAGAGCGGCGAATCAATTGCCTCTCGGTCTCCACCGCAAACGCCTCGGGATCGGCGAACATGGCGTCCGCGAAGGTTTGCAATATCGACGTCGGTTGTCCGATCAGGTAATTTGCGTCTTCGGTGGAGCCGATAATGGAGCAGAAGGTTTGATTGGCCCAGACGATTTCATGATGAGAGTTTGCGACGACCACACCCACGTCAGCGTGGTCGCGCCAGGAAATCAGAGCCTCGATGTCTTTCGCAAGCCCACGGGCTCGCTCGTTCGTGACGTCCCGGCTTGTGAGCACCAGCCCGTCGACACTCGGATCGTCTGTCAGGTTCTTAAAGACCGTCTCGAACACGTGCAACGCCCCGTTGGCTGCGCGTATTCGCAGATCGATAGGGTCTGACGAGATCAGGGTGCCTGCTATTGCCTCCGCCAGCGCTTTATCTGCGATGGCCACATCATCGGGGTGTAACAAGCTTGGAATGCCGCCCTTGAGCTCGAAGCCCGGCTCATACCCGAGCAGTCGGAGGCCTGCGCCAGTCGAGGACACCCACGTGCCGTCCTCCCACCTCAAGGTGATGAGACCGGTGATATTGGCGACGAGCGATGCGAATCGCTGCTCGGATTGGTTTGCGGCGTCAGGGGCTTCGACGAGCTCGGCGATATCACGCAGCAAAGCCGTGAACAGGGGACCTTCGTTGCTTGCCGAGGTTGAAATCGTTAACTCAACGATGAACTGTGTACCGCTCCGGCCCTGTGCTGGCAACGTCAGCCGTGTGTGGGGTGCCGGAACTCCCCCCCCAGTGGCCAAGTAGTGTGCCATTCGGGCCTGGTGAGCGTCGCGGAGCTCCTGGGGGATGATCAGCTCAGTGAGCTGTATCCCAATGGCTTCCTCGCGTGTCCAACCGAACAATTCCATGGCAGCCAGGTTCCATTCGACCACCGAACCGGCGTCGTCCATCAAGACGACGGCGTCAAGCTCAACTTCCAACACCGATTGGGCGACCTGATGCCGTTGAATATCTGCGACGACGGTCAATGCATTCGGATCAATCCCAAGCCTGTGGTCCATGGCTTCCATTGTGCTCCTGATCGTGGCGTAGTCGCAATAACTCCAACAGAACTGGTGAGGGTAATCGCGGTCACACTTCGCCAGTCGTAATGTGACCGGTTACAAATGGATGAGGCGGCCCGGGCGAGCGCCAGTGAACTGGTCGTGCTCGCGAGTGATGACGTCAGCGCACTTGCCGACTTCAAGCACGCCTCGATCGGTGAGCCCGCACAGTGCAGCAGCGTCGGCAGTCATCTTCTTGACCACTGACTGGAGTGGGAGCTTCGGGCCGCGGGTGCGGTCGCGTGCCCAGCGCGTCAGCATTTCGTAGAGCGCGTCACCATTGCGGTGGGCGGAGCAGAGGAACGGCATCGTCAAGATCGCTGCGCCGTTGCGTTCACAGAGTTGCTCGTAGAACTCCTCGATGGGTTCGACGCCGTTGACGGAGGCAAGTGTAGTGATCGCTCGATCCGGGGTCGGCTCGTAGTCGACGGGATCGCCGGGCAGGGGTTGCCGATCGAAACCGTTGACGACTTGGGCGACCATCGGCTGCGTCTCACGCAAGATGTGCATCGAGGCTTTTGACTCCCTGATCAGCCGGGCCTGGAGATCGGCGTCGCCCATTGCTTCGGGCTGTTAGGCGAACGACATGTTGCGCAGTGGCGCAAAGCTGGGCATGTCCTTGAAGCAGTGCTTGGTTGACAAGCAGATGAGGATTCCGAACGAGCGGCCTGCGACCTGCGGGACCACCTGGTGACCAGCATCTTGGGCAGCCTTTGAGCGCTCCATCAGCTCTTTGCAGTCGTCCGGGTCGTAGAAAATCCGATGGCACCGGCGTCGACTGTCTCGCTGACGATCGCGGCCATTTCGTCGATGTCGTCCGAGGTGGCTGCTTCGTTGTTGGCGCCGCGCTGGCCCATCACGTACACGCGCACCGGGCCATGGGCAATCATGGCGCCGATGTCTGCGACATATTCCCGTCGCTCGAGTACGTCGAGGTAATCGGTGAACGTTTCCCAGTCACAGGAGATGCCTTCGCTGAGCGCCGCACCGGGAACGTCTAGGAAACCTTCCGTCAAGTCGATCAAGAAGTCGTGCTCATCGGGCTTGGCCGGGGCGAAGTCCACTCCGCAGTTTCCCATCATCAGCGTAGTGACGCCATGCGGTGTCGAAGGCTCGAGCTCTCCGTCCCAAGTGGCCTGGCTGTCGTAGTGAGTATGAATATCGACAAAGCCCGATGTGAGGAGCATGCCTGTCGCGTCGATCTCGCGACGGCCGCTGGCGACGTTCGTGTCGTTCTGGGCTGGAGTGACTGCCTACCGTTGCTGTCAATGCGACTGACGTGCTCATGCTGATCGAAACGCTGCTCCCACTCGGCAAGCTCGACCCGGGTCTGCGCGAGCCCGACACCCCGCTTGACATTCGCGACTTCGCCCGGTTGGCCAAGGTCGCCGAAGACGTTGGGGTCGGCGCCGTGCTTGTGGAAGAGACCAAAGACGACCCGTATCAACTCCTTGCGCTCGGAGCAATGACGACTGAACGAGTTCAACTCGGTACATCGGTCGCCATGGCGTTTCCGCGAAGCCCGACAGCGACGGCGATGTCGGCCTGGTCGCTACAGAAGCTGTCGAACGGTCGCTTCATGCTCGGGCTCGGCACGCAGGTCCGTGCCCACATTCAGCGCCGCTATGGCCTGGAGTGGCATGCGCCAGCACCGTGGATGCGTGACTACGTCAACGCTATGCGCGCCGTCTGGAACACATGGCAAACCGGCGAACCGCTGAAGTTCGAAAGCCAGCACTACAACCTCGACGTGATGGTGCCGCTGTTTGACCCAGGCCCAATCGACCATCCCGACATCCCGATCCACGTCGCCGCGATTGGGCCGAATATGTGCGCCGTTGCCGGCGAAGTAGCTGATGGCATTCGGCTCCACCCGGTGTGCACCGCCAAATACATCGACGTCGAGGTGCTCCCCAATGTCATTCGCGGCGCCGCCCGCACGGGTCGCAACCTCAACGACGTCGAGGTCTGTCTCAAGCCGTTAATCGGCACCGCACCAGATGAGGAACGGCTTGAGAAAGTGATCGACACGGTCCGTGCGCGCGTGGCGTTCTACTTGTCAACACCTTCGTACCGCCGGGCATTCGAAGTCCATGGCTGGGGTGAGATAGCGCGTGAGGCGTCGACACTGTCGCGAGCGCAGCGGTGGGATGACCTCCCCGGCTTGGTCAACGACGAGATGTTGCACACGGTGGCAACTATTGCCACCTACGACGGCATCGCCGACAAGCTGAACGATCGTTTCGCCGACCGGTTGGACCGAATTGAATTTTCCATCCCTGTCAACAACGCTTATGACGCCGATGCATACCGACAGATCCTCGGCCAGTTGCGGTAGCTGTCACAGCGCGAGTTGACGCCGGGTCGAGCGCGCCTCGGCGGAGCGTGGGAAGCTCTCAACCATGTCAATCGCGGGTCAATCAGTCCTTCTTGTCGGCGCCTCAGGTGGGCTCGGCTCAGCGCTCGCTGCCGAGTTCGAACGGCGCGGCGCAACTGTCACCTCGGTGGCACGCAACCAGGAGCGTCTGGCGGCACTTGGCGGACACTCTGTTGCGCTCGATCTTCGGACTCCCGACGCCTGTCAGCTCGCCGTTGCTGCCGCTGTGGACTATGGCGGCAAGCTTGACGTCGTCGTGAATGCGGTCGGCGTCGTCGCGTTTGGCGCGGTTGCCGACCTCTCGTCTGACGCTATGGAAGAACTGTTCCTCACCAATACGTTCATCCCGATCATGCTCGCCACCGCCGCGCTCCCACATCTGCAGGAAGGTGGCGCCATTGTCAACATCTCGGGCGTGATTGCCGAACAGAACCTTCCTGGGATGGCGGCGTACGGAGCATCGAAGGCCGCGGTCAAGTCGTTCGGCGAAGCACTTGCACGCGAAGCGCGCCGCTCAAAGATCCGCGTGATCGACGCCCGACCGCCGCACACCGAAACGGGCTTGGCCGACCGGCCGATCGAAGGCACGTCGCCGAAGATGCCCGAGGGGCTGACGCCAGCCCATGTGGCGAGCGTCATTTGCGACGCGCTCGAAAGCGGCGCCAAGGATCTGCCCAGTAGTGCCTTCTGAACTCCCGACAGTGTGGGTCCTCGGCGACCAGTTGAATCGTCAGGGTGCGCTTGCGGGCATGCAGCCAGGCGACTGTCGGGTCCTCATGGTCGAGAGCGATCTGAAGCTCGGGTCCAAACGCTGGCACCGCCAACGCGCTCACTTGGTGATCAGCGCGATGCGCCACTTCGCAGCCGAACTGCGTGCCGACGGGTTCGAGGTCGACGAACGCACTGCGCCGACGCTGCCGGCGGGCCTCGCTGCACACCGTAACGACTTCGATGTTGAGCGGGTGATTGCCATGGAGCCAATGAGCTGGGACGGCAAAGCCATGCTCGAACGCCACGGCGTCGAGACGATTCGAAACGACCAGTTCTTCTGCCACTACGACGAGTTCG
>JBLIMF010000074.1:0-12374 GCA_047638615.1 Gammaproteobacteria bacterium | reverse complement strand
CCAGCACGCCGCTCGATCGCCCCGTTCATCACGCCCATCGCAGCATTCCCCAAGGTGATGCCCCTCTGGATGGGCACATTCACCGCCGCAACGATCGTCGGCCCGATCATGGGCGGCTTTCTCTACAGCCTCAGCGCCTCGTGGGCGTATGGCATTGCTGCGGCACTGCAGTTCGCAGCCATCGTGCCGCTGATCAGACTTCACTACAACCGCGAGCCGGAGCGCAACCTTGATCGGCCAACATGGTCGAGTGCCGTCGAGGGTCTCACCTTCGTCCGCCGCACCCCAATCGTCCTCAGCGTTATCTCGCTCGATCTATTCGCTGTGCTGTTCGGCGGCGCGGTTGCGCTGATCCCGGCAGTGGCGAGCGAACGACTCGGCGTCGGCGACATCGCCTACGGCTGGCTGCGCGCTGCCCCAGGCATCGGCGCCGCCGGTATGGCCGTCGTCCTCACGTTCCGACCGGTGGTGCGCCGGGTCGGGCCGACATTGCTCTGGGTCGTCGGCATCTTCGGTGCTGGCACCGTCGTATTCGGGCTGACCCGCAACTACGCGGTCGCCTTCATTGCGCTCATCGTGATCACCGCTGCTGACATGGTGTCAATGAACATTCGTGGAGCGATCGTCCCACTCGTGACTCCCGACCACCAGCTCGGTCGCGTCAACGCCGTCGAAGGTGTGTTCATCGGGGCCTCGAACGAACTTGGAGCCTTCGAAAGCGGCGTGGCCGCACGGGCACTCGGCCTGCCGTGGGCGATAGCCGGGGGCGGGCTGATCACCGTGGCAATCGCCGCGTCGTTCGCATTGATCTTCCCGTCGCTGCGCAAGATCAACACGTACGAAGAGCTCACCCCGACCGAGCCGTCCCCAGCCCGGATCTGAGTTAAACGGGACGAGTGACCACCGACGAGAAGCACATCTCGTCGTTGGTGCCATCGGCCCACAGGACATAGGCAGGCTCGAGAAGCGGGTCACGGAGCGCTCGGTCCCAGGTGCACTCGATCCGGATGGTGTCGCCCCTGTCGATGACGATGCTGTCGGTCGGCTCATAGATCAGCTGCCAGTCGAAGTCCCACACCGGGATATCGAGCAGCACCAGCTCTTCGGGCGTATCCGGGTTGAGCGTCATCTTGAAGCTTGCGCCGATCTCGTGCTCGTGCCCGAACACCGAAATGATCTCGCCCGGATTCACCACCGGCCACGTGCAGGTTGACTTCGCTACACCGTCGACGAAACCGTCGGATGCATCAAGTGGGTTGCCGCAGCCTTCGATCAGCGCGTCGGCGAGCACCCCTGCTGGCCCATAGGCGTCGATGGCCTTCTGGCGGGCCGCATCACGGTCGCAGAGCGGGCCTTCTTCGCCTTCGCCACACGGAATCTCAGCTGGGGCCAAGTAGGTGAACAGATCGATTGCATCCACATCGTCACCCTCAGCGAAGTTGACTGCGAAGGTCGATTGGTCAGCATCAGCCTCGACGTCGTAGTGGTAGTGCGTCTGCAGAACGAAGAAGTCGCCCGCTTCCATCTCGAGGCCGGTGCCATCGGGGAAGGCGGTTGGATCGGTGCCGGGCGCCCAGGTGAAGATCAGATCTGCGCCATTGCCGGGGCTGAACCCGAAGCAGGTCCAGCCACCCTGGCCGTCGGCACCGTTGCGTTCCTCGACGGCGGCTCGCTCTGCCCCTGGGACGACGAAGCCGATTGCGTGGTGGACGACCTGGGTCTGCTGCGGGATGAACTCCATGTCTGACACGAACGCCGATTCCGTCAGCTTGGGGTCATAGACGAAGCAGCGGTATTCGTCGGGTTGGCCAAACTCGCCGTCGTAGCTGCCATCGGCCTGCATGACGAGGTCGGGGTCATCAAGCCCGACAACACCGTTGACCGGGATCATCTCGGTGCTTGGATCGACATCAAGTGGGGCACCGTCATCGTCCCAGCGAAGGATCGATGCGATCTCTTCGTCGGTCAGGCTCCAGTCATGGTCGAACGGGACGCTTTCATCGCTCGCGGGCCATGGCGGCATGAAGCGAGTCTCGGTCACGATGGCAATAGCAAAGGCAGCGCGCGACACATCGTCAGCCGTGTCGAAGCGGACGTGTTGCGTGCCTGGCCCATCGCCCGTGTGGCAGCTCGCGCAGCTCTCGGTGATGATCGGTTGGATGTTGGATGCGAACGACATGCCACCGGATGGCGTTGACTCGGGCGAGGTTGTCGTGTCGGCCGCAGCCGTTGTTGTCGGATCAGCGGGCTCATTGGTGTCGACTGGGCTCGATTCTGCCGAGCTCGTTGCCATTGGCTCTGTACCGCTTCCCGGCGCAGCCTCGTCGCTCCCCGAGCCAAGCCCACAGGCCGCAACAACCACGGCCAGAAACAGGCATGCTCCGGCGCCAAAGGCCCACGATCCAAGACCATGCGCCTCGCTCTTACCGCTGGGAATACCTGCCCCGGTCACGCTCATCAACGCCGGACGTTAGTTGTGTCAGGTCCCAAATGCCCTGCGGGACGACAAGGTTCGTCGCCGAACCACAACTGCTTGTGACCAACGGCGGTCACACTGTGTCAGGCACAGTGTGACCAGTCAGGTGACGTCGAGGGTGAGCGTGCCCAGGTAGCCGAAATCGACACGGAAGTGGTCGCCGGCACGACAGTCGATCGGCCGGGTGAAGGAGCCGGCAAGAATCGTTTCGCCTGCCGTGAGCGGAATGCCGATGCCTTGGAGCCGATTAGCGAGCCAGACGATGCCCATTGCGGGGTCGTCGAGGACTCCGGCACCGAGCCCGGTCTCTTCGACCACGCCGTTGCGATAGGCAATTGCACCGGCCCATCGAAGATCACCGTTGCGCGCCTCGTCAACCGAGATGTGTTCGTCGCCGACGATGATCCCCGAGTTCGCTGCGTTGTCAGAGATGGTGTCGCGCACCGTGCGGGTCCGGCCGTCGTCGGGATGCACTCGGTACGACCGAGCATCGATCAACTCGAGCGCTGGCACCACATGGCTCGTCGCTGCGTACACATCATCCGTCGTCAGCTCGCGACCGAGTGCATGGGGAACGAGATCGTCCTGGAGCACAAAGGCGAACTCGACTTCGATCTTCGGGTCAAGGTGATCAGCAGCGGCAATCGAGCCGCCATTCGGGATGAACATGTCGTCGAGCAGCGCACCAAAGTCAGGCTCGTTGATATTCATCGCCATCTGCATCGCCCGGCTGGTCAACCCGATCTTGTGGCCCTTGATCACCGCGCCGTTGGCGACCTGGAGGCCAACCCATGCCGCCTGGATCGCATACGCATCGTCCAACGTGATGTCGGGGAATCGCCGGGTGACTGGGTCGCACGGCACCGCAGTCGTTCGTGCCTCTTCGTGCTCGGCTGCGAGCAATGCGATCTGTTCTGTGGACAGCGTGAGGCCCATCAGATCTTGCCCAGCTTCGGGATTGCGTGGGTGTCGTAGGCGATGGCAATGTTCTTGGTTTCCATATAAAACTCGAAGCTGTACTCAGGCCCTCCATCGCGGCCGATGCCGCTTGCCTTGGTGCCGCCGAACGGCGTGGGCAGGTGGCGCACATTCTGGCTGTTCACCCAGATCATCCCGGCATCAAGGTCACGGGCAACGCGTTGCGCACGACCGGTGTCGCCGGTCCAGAGGTATCCGGCGAGGCCGTAGTCGGTGTCGTTCGCAATTTGGACCGCCTCGGTTTCGGTGCCAAACGGAATGGCCGTGAGTACGGGGCCGAAGATCTCTTCCTGGGCGATCGCCATGTCGTTCGTGGCGTTCGTAAACAGCATCGGGTTGACGTAATAGCTATCCGGGTCTTGCCGCTCGCCGCCGCCGACGAGCACCGTGGCCCCTGCGTCGTTCGCCTTGGCCTCGTAGCTTCGCACCTTGGCGCAGTGCCGCTGGTGGATCAGCGGCCCGATCTCAGTCGACGGGTCGAGCGGGTGGCCGACCTTCAGGGCCTGCACCCGCTCCCCCAACTTGGTCACGAACTCGTCGTGAATCGTCGACTGGATGAGCACCCGACTCGACGACGTGCAGCGCTCACCGTTGAGGCTATAAATCATGAACATGACGGCGTCGAGCGCTCGATCGAGATCGGCATCGTCGAACACGATGACCGGGTTCTTACCACCAAGTTCGAAGTGCACACGCTTGAGCGTCGGCGCTCCCTGCGCCTGGATCATCGAGCCGGTCGACGACTCGCCGACGAACGCAATCGCCTTGATCAGCGGATGCTCGGTCAGCGCCTTCCCAGCCGACTCGCCGAAGCCGTGCACCGTGTTCAGCACGCCAGCCGGCAGGCCTGCCTCGAGTGCGATCTCTGACAACATCGCGGCCGAGTACGGGCTCCACTCGGCTGGCTTGTGCACGACCGTGCAACCGGCTGCCAGCGCCGGAGCAATCTTCCAGGTCGACAGCATGAAGGGGGTGTTCCACGGTGTGATCACACCGACGGGGCCGAGCGCCTTCCGGCTGGAGAAGTTGACGTGATGTTCGTCGGGCATCGACCGACCGTTGTTCGCATCGGGCGCGTGATCTGCGAAGAAACGGAAGTTCTCAGCCCCGCGGATCGCGGCAGCCGACATGAAGCGAATGGTCTGGCCGGTGTCGACACATTCCACCGCTGCAATGTCGTCGGCTCGAGCCTCGATCAGGTCGGCAACACGATGGAGAATTTTCTTGCGCTCTTTACCGGTACGGCCTGACCAGTCGGCAAACGCGTCGGTTGCTGCACGCGCTGCGGCGTCGACGTCAGCTGCATTGCCAGAGGCGACCGAGCCAAGCAACAATGAGTCGACCGGCGAGTGGTTCTCGAACGTTTCACCGCTCACGCTCGCTGTCGGCTTGCCACCAATGAGGTGCTGCAGCGGCACATCCCTGAAGCGCTCAACCGCCGCCGATGCGATCGCCTGATATTCGTCGAAGGTCTTGTCTGCAGGCATGTCGTTCTCCGTCGGTCGGTTTGCTCGGTGTCACACTCTGGTCAGACAGCAACGTGACGTTCTTGTCACACTCTGGTCAGACCAAAGTGTGACAGTGGGTGGTTCAGGTCGTGGGGTTGCGCTCTGCAATGTGGGCGCGCAGGTGGTTGTGATTGAGACGCATTGACGGGTCGATCTCTTGGATCTCGACGCTGAGCATCATGTGGTCTGCTGCCTGGCCCACTGTGGTCTCGATGGCATCCATCAGCGCGTCGATCAGCAATTGCTGCTCGTCGCCGCTCCGTCCCGGTCCGAGGCGCGCGATCAACGCGATGAAGGCGTTGTCCGGGTGGCGGTCACCAATCACATAGCCATCTCGGCAAGACGCCCGGGTACGCAGTGCGTCGAGCGGCGCGAGCCCTGTCCCGAGCGCAGCAGCGTGGACGGCTTCAAGGATGAGCGGGACGTGCTCGACGTTGGCCGAGTGCTCGACGATCAGATGAGGCATTGACCACAGTTATATAACATGTTAGATATAAGTGCAACATGAAACTGCTCAGCTTCTCCCACCACACCGAAACAGGAGCGAACCGGGCGAGCTTTGGCATCGCCACCGGGATCGATGGAGCTGACGGCATCATTGACCTCGGCGATCAACTGGACGGCGTCCGCGACCTGTCCGACCTCCTCGCACAGGAGCGCGTCGGCGAGGCTCGCACCATTGCCGAGTCGGCCACACCGACCCTCTCGACAGACAACGTCATCTTCGAACGCACCCTCCCGACCCCTGGCAAGATCTTTTGCATCGGCGTGAACTACGGCGGCCGGAACGCCGAATACAAAGATGGCCAGGACAGCCCCGACAAGCCAAGCGTGTTCGTCCGCTTCCCGAATTCGTTCACCGGCCACGAGCAGCCCCTCGTTCGTCCACCCGAGAGCGCGCAGCTCGACTACGAGGGCGAGATCGTCGCCGTCATCGGTACCGGCGGTCGCCGCATCAAACGCGAAGACGCCCGCAACCACATCGCGGGCCTCGCTCTCGGTAACGAAGGCACGATTCGTGACTGGGTGCGTCACGCCAAGTTCAACGTCACGCAGGGGAAAAACTGGGACAGCTCCGGGGCCATCGGGCCGTGGATGGTCTCGCTTGATGAGATCGGCGACTTCGAGAATCTGCACCTCACCACGCATGTCAACGGCGAACTCCGTCAAGACGACACGCCCGCCACAATGGCGTACCCCATCGAGTACCAAGTCGAATACCTTTCGACATTCTGCACGCTGGAGCCCGGCGACATCATCTTCACCGGTACGCCAACCGGGGCCGGCGCGCGGTTTGACCCGCCGAAGTTCCTGGTCCCCGGCGACACCATCGAGGTCAGCGTTCCAGAACTCGGAACCCTGCGCAACGGCGTCCGCGATGAATAACGCACTCGTTGCGCCCATTCCGTTGCGGGCGTTCGAAGACTCGCTTCCCATGGCGCTCATGCGGGCCCGCGAGGCCGTGATGCGCTATTTCCGCCCAGTCCTCAGCGAGCACGACCTGACCGAGCAGCAGTGGCGCGTGCTCCGGGCGCTGCGCGATGCCGAGGGCCCGATGTCGGTTGGTGAACTCGCCGAGCGCACGTTCCTCCTCGGGCCGAGCCTGTCACGAATGCTGGCCTCGATGGACGAACGTGGCGTGATCGAACGAGCCGCGGCGTCCGACGCTCGGCGCGCTGAGATCAGCATCAGCACACGAGGCCTCGAGCTCGTGAGCGAAATCGCCCCATCGAGCGAGCAGGCCTACGGCCGGATCGACGCGCTGCTCGACCCAGGCGAACTCGACGTTCTCTACCGCCTCCTCGCGAAACTGTCGACCGACGACCAACCGACCGACGAACAACCACCTCGAAATCAGGAGAACCTGTGAGTTCGAACAGCTACCACGCCGCTCCAGACACGATTGCTGCTCCGCCGCCAGGCTGCCCGATGCATGCCTCCTGGTCGCCGTTGAGCGACGACTACTTGGCTGACCCCTACCCGATCGCCGCGGCGCTTCGGAACGATCACCCGGTGTTCTACGCCGAACAACTCGGCCATGTCGTGGTCACAAAAATGGAAGACATCGAGCATGTCTTCATGAACCCCGACATATTTGCCTCGACGAACGTGCAAGACCCGATCTTCCCGCTCGCTCCAGAAGCCGGCACTGTGCTGAGTGCTGACGACTTCGATCCAGTCGCCGTGATGTCGAACCGGCCCGAACCAGATCACGCTCGCATTCGCGTCTTCACCCGGCAGGGTTTTTCGAACCGCCGCCTCAAGGCGCTCGAGGAGTACATGCGCGACCGGGCCACGGCCTTGCTCGACGACATGGCCGCGAGCGGCAACTCCGCCGACTATGTGGCCGCCCTCGCCTTTCCTCTGCCCGCCGAGATTGTCTTCCGCCTCATCGGCTTTCCCGAAGCAGACGACCGGATGATCAAGTCGTGGTGCGGAAACCGCAAGGCCTTCTCGTGGGGCAAGCCAACCGCTGACGAGCAGACCAAGATCGCCGAAGGAATGCTCGAGTACTGGCGTTACTGCCGCGACTTCGTCGCCCAGCGCCGCGACGAGCGCCACGACGACTTCACATCCGAACTCCTCAACGCGCACGACGCCGACCCTGACCCGGCAAACGGAACCGGCATCTCGTACCGGGAGGTCGAGTCAGTCGTGTACGGCATTTCGTTCGCCGGGCACGATCCGGTCACGGCGCTGCTGTGCAACACGCTGCGGTGCCTCCTGCCACGCCGCGAACAGTGGGACGCACTATGCGCCGATCCATCGCTCGCATCCGCCGCTGTCGAAGAGACGCTGCGTTTCGAGTCGAGCCAGATCTCGTGGCGGCGTGTCACCACCCAAGCAACCACGCTCGGCGGCGTCGACCTTCCGGCTGGCACGAAGCTGATGCTCAACTTCGCATCAGCCAACCACCAGCCCGACCTCTTCGAGGACCCAGGCACGTTTGACATCAACCGCGGCCTCAAGGGTGGCGGTGCAAGCCGCCACATCTCGTTCGGCAAGGGCATCCACTTCTGCCTGGGCGCCGGCCTCTCGCGAATGGAGGCCCGCATTGCTCTGGAACTCCTGGCGCAGCGCCTTCCATCGCTGCGACTCGCCCAGAACCCCGACGGTTCCGAGCAAGACTTCAGCTTTTTTCCGAACATCACCTTCCGTGGCCCCGACGCTCTGCATCTGGAGTGGAACGAATGAGCTTGTACGCCGTGCAGAAATTCCTCTACGAACTCAACCGTTCCAAGCAGATGCAGGCTCGATACACCGCCGACCAGGCCTCCGAGCTGACACCGTTCGAACTCACCGATGAGGAAATCGCGGCGCTGATCAGCCCCGACATCGGCAAGCTGTTCCACCTCGGTGTGAACGGGCAGATCCTGATGCACTTCGCTGCGTTCCACCAGATCGAGTGGCAGGACTACCTGCAGCGGATGCGCGACGGCATCGCCGAGCACGGCCCCGTTCGCGAAGGCGTGTACGCCATGACCACAGGTGTCAACGAGACCGTCGTCCGGGAAGCAAGCACCCAAGAAAGCACCGAAGAAGATCGGAGTAACTGATGCCCCTCGTCTTCGCCGGCGTGTGTTCGCACGCCCCTGGCATCACCGGCCGGTCCGCCCAGGCCGATCCTGATGTACGCGACCGCTTCTACGCCGCCTTCGACCAGATGCGCGTCGACCTCGAAGCAAGCAAGCCCGATGCCGTGGTAATCATTGCCGCCGAGCACTTCGCGAACTTCTTCATGAACAACATGCCAACGTTCGCCATCGGTATGGCCGACATGTACGAGGGCCCCATCGAAGATCCAGGCTGGCTCGGGATCGAGCGCCAGCAGGTTCCGGGCAACGCCGACATCTCGAGACGATTCATCTCTGCAGTGATGCAGGGCTCGGACGTGAGTTACGCCGAGGAATGGAAGTTCGACCACGGGATCATGGTCCCGCTGCACTTCCTCACGCCTGGCTACGACACTCCGATCATCCCCGTCAACATCAACTGCCAAGGTCCGCCGCTCACCCCGCTGCACCGTGCGTGGCAGTTCGGCGAGTCGATTCGTGCAGCTTGCGATGCCATGCCCGAGCGGATCGCCGTGATCAGTACCGGTGGCATCTCGCACTGGCCAGCCACCCCTGATTCGGGGAAAATCAACGTCGAGTGGGATCTCGACTTCATGGACCGCTGGTGTCGCAATGACCGTGACGCACTCCTCGATTACGACGACCTCACCGTCTATGCCGACGCGGGCCAGGGCGGATTCGAAATCCGCACCTTCATCGCAGCAGCCGCCACCGCAGGTGGAGCGAAGGGCACGGTCCACTTCTGCGAACCGATTCCGATCTTTGCGGTCAGCTGCACTGTCGCCACCTACGACCTCGGCGACATCGGCGACATCAGCGACATCGGCGAGTAGTTGCGAGAGGGGCCGCCCGCTGCCAAAGCGTGACAGCGAGCGATGGCGAGTCGGCACCCGCCCGACGTGAGGTCCACCTCGTCGCGATGGTTGCGTCTGGGGTCAGGCCCCAGGCGCAACTGTGGCTAGATGACGGCGTTTTCGAGGAAGGGTTCGTTGCGTTCGATGCGTGTGTAACTGAGCGGGGTCAGGTCGATAGATCGAAATGCGCCGTACGTGATCAACTCACTGAGTCCGCGTCCAACGCCGGGACCCTGCTGAAGGCCGTGCCCAGAGAATCCATTGGCAAAGAAAAAGTTCTCGACCTCGCTGCCCGGGCCGAGGATCAAATTGTGATCGAGCGTGTTGTAGTCGTACTGGCCACCCCATGACGTGACGATGCCGATCTGATCGAACTGCGGCACGTACCTGGCAACCGTCGGCCAGATCAGTTCCTCGAACTCGTTATGTCGAATCTCGAAGTCGCTGGCGTCGATGGCCACATCGGACGTCGGCACTGCACCACACATGAAGTGGTTCTGTTCACGCCGAAAGTGCACACCAATCGGTGTCACGGTGAGCGGGACGATGTGGTCAATCGGCGTCCGGCAGTCAAACATGAAGCTGGTGCGAGCTCGCGGCTCAATCGGCACGTCAAGACCAACCATCGCCGCCACCTCGCGGGCCCGACAGCCGGCAGCGTTGATAGCGAATCCGCAACCCACCTGAGCTCCAGATGCGAGACGAACACTCGTCACCCGACCACCGTCGACGTCGATACCGAGGACCCGATCCTTGATGTACGTGACGTGATTGTGGATTGCCCGCTGGCGCAATCCTTGGAAGAACGCCCAGCCATCGAAGCTGCCTTCTCGCTGCCCGCCGACGCGGGCACCGACGAACTGGTCGACGTCCATGTACGGATATCGCTCGGCGATCTGCCTCGGACGAAGCATCTCGACCTCGGCGCCCATCGCCAACTGCTCGACCGACTCCCCTTCGAGCCGCTGGTATGCCGCGTCGTCTTCGGCGATGAACATGTATCCGGTGCCACGGAAGTTGATCTCAGGCGACTGGCCGTCAACTTGCACACGTTCGTGGAAGTCGGCAATGAACTCGGCACCAAACCGGCTCAGTTGGATGTTGAGCGGATTGGTGTACTGCTCGCGGATGCTGTTCTGCGCCCGAGTCGTATTGGCGTAGTCGTAGGTCCAGTCGGGCTCAACGACGAGCACCGACCCGCGAAAGTCGGGGTTCTCGGAAAGGAAATAAGCAGCTGCGGTTCCCGTCATTGCGCCGCCGATACACACAACGTCGTAGCTCGACGCCACGGTCATGTCACGTATCCCTGTCGCCGGTCGTTCTCGACTGCCTCGGCGCTGCGTTCGGCGGGGTCTCCGTGCCCGCCGCCACCCGGCAGCTCGAGGATCAGCCGCTGCCCTTCCGGCACCACTTGGCGACCCTTGCCAGCGAACGGTGTGCCGTTTTGGAGATACACCCTTCCTGGGGCCCCATCGCCGCCGCCGGACCGACCGCGGGCGGGATGGTCGATGCGATCGAACATTGCGGAAAAGTCGAACTGATACCCCTCACTCGGGCCGAGTTCGATGATTTGCCCGAGGCCGCCGCGCTGCTTGCCGGCGCCGCCGCTGTCGGGCCGTATCTCTTTGCGCCAGATGACGATCGGGCCGATCTGTTCGGTGGCTTCAACCGACATGGTTCGGACACCCGACGGGAACGCTGTTGCAGTCAGGCCGTCGAGGCGCGGGCGGGCGCCCGTGCCACCGCTATTGAACATCAGCATCTCGACCGGCGGTCGCGGGTTGGCGAGATCCGCCGAACGAGCACTCGCCTGGAAGTTCCACAACGCTCCCGCTCCTTCGGCGGGCACTCGCTCAGGAAGCGCCTTCGCAAGCGCACCGAGACACAGGTCGGTGACGAAGTGGCCGAGCACGTGGCGGACTGCCACTGGGTCTGGGTGCTGCGCATTAAGGATCACGCCATCGGGAGCGCTCACCTTGAACACATCGAGCGAGGCGAAATTGTTCGGCAGCTCAGGAGCCAGCGCAACGAGCATGCCGTAGGTGAAGTATGCGTGGGCGTAGCCGAGAGGCACATTGATGCCGAGGCCGCAGACTGGCGATGTGCCACTGAAGTCGGCATGCATGCCGACGTCGGTCACCGTGATCGCTACGGCCAGCGTGACCGGCTCCCCGTAGCCGTCGACGACCATCTCATTGGTATAGATACCAGGCTCGACACCACCGAGCGCCCGTCGGGTCGCGGTTCCCGTCCGGTCAAACACAAACTCGGCGAGATCGGAAAGATCATCGAGCTCGAACTCATCGAGCATGCCGAGCAGCCGACGTCGGCCGGTCTCGTTCGAAGCGGCAAGCCCGTGAATATCTCCGACAACCTGGTCCGATTCGCGGACGTTGACCTTGACAATGCTGACGAGGTCGCGGTTGAGCTGCCACCGCTCGGCCCACTTCATGATGGGAATGTTGATCCCCTCCTCGTAGACCTCTTTGGCGTCGGGACCGTAGCCGCGACCACCGATGTCGACGACGTGCGCCGTCGCCGCGAAGAACCCGATCAGTGTCTCGACGATGGTGCCGTCTGGCTGTGCGATGTCTCTGAACACCGGCGTACACACGGTGATGTCGTGGAGGTGGCCGGTGCCCTTCCACGGGTCGTTCGTGATGTAAATGTCGCCCGGGTAGATCCGGTCGGGGCCGATGTCGTTGATGAAGTGCGGCACGGCGTCAGCCATCGTGTTTACGTGGCCCGGCGTGCCGGTGACGGCCTGGGCGATCATCCGCCCGCGCTTGTCGAACACGCCAGCTGAAAGGTCTCCGGCCTCACGCACCGATGTACTGAATGCCGTACGGACAAGTGCCAGCGCCTGCTCTTCGACAACCGAGATCAGGCGATTCCACATGACTTGGTGGTGCAACGTGTCGGCGGCGTTCATTGTGCAACTCATTGCCCACTCCGATCGCGGGTGATCAACAATGTGCCGTCG
>JBLIMF010000073.1:0-12382 GCA_047638615.1 Gammaproteobacteria bacterium | reverse complement strand
GGTCGTGGCCTTTGTCGACTCGTTTGCTGATCGGCCCGGTGAATCGTCCACCGGGGGAGCAATGTTCAGGGTGCTGACTTCGTTTCCTGGACGGAATGAGAATCTTGTGGCGGTTGTCAACGGGTTGTTCGGCGACACACTCGAGGACCGCGACTCTCGCTGGTCCACGCCAATGACGATCCGTGCAGGCGACACGGTGTTGCCACTCGACGATCACGCGTTGCTCGACTCGCTGTCCACGGTCGACGTTGGCCCCCGCATCTGCGTGCTCGTTCACGGGCTGATGTCGACCGAGTCGATCTGGCGCTACGCAAACGACCCATCGACCAGCTACGGCACGCTGCTCGCTGACGACCACGACATGACCGTGCTTTCGGTGCGCTACAACACCGGGCGCCACATCTCCGCCAACGGGCGCGAGCTCGCTCAACTCCTCAACCGGCTCGTGTCGGCGTGGCCGGTGCGAGTGCGCGAGGTCAACCTCATCGGTCACAGCATGGGCGGACTCGTCGTGCGATCTGCGTGTCACTACGCGCGCCGCCAGCGCCCGCTCGGTCGGTGGCTCCCGATCGGGCGACCCTGGACCAGCAAAGTGCGTCGAGTCGTACTGATCGGGGTGCCGAACACCGGCGCCGGTCTCGAGGCTGTCGTCAACTCCGCCAGCGCGGCCCTGTGGGCGCTGCCCATCCCCACGACACGACTCATCGGGCTCGGCCTCGACCAACGCAGCGCGGGTATCAAGGACCTCCGCTTCGGCGCCATCGTCGACGAAGATTGGCTCGAGCAGGATCCCAGCACACGTCAGCGCGTCTTCCGTCACCGTCCGGACCGGCTCCGTCGAGCCGATCATCTCGTGATCGCAGGCACCATCACCACCGACCCTGAGCACCCTCTGGCCAAGCTGATCGGTGACGTCCTCGTCACCTCGACGAGTGCATCAGGTCGATCCCTCGACGGTGAACTCTTCCCGCGGGCGACGACGCGAACATTCCCACGAATCACTCACAACGCGCTGGCCCACCACCCCGACGTCTACCAGGCGATCACCGACTGGTGGTGACCAGACCCGATCCACTCTCCGACCCGAGAATCCACCGGATGCTGTCCCGCCGAAAGGACACGTCTCCGGACTCGCTACGGACGAGCGGATGGCATGCATCTTCGGGCATCACGGAATCACCCCCAATCCCTGGTGAGGATGGGAATGACGCTGAACGAGGTCGATGCCGCAACAAACAGCGTCGGAATGGCTCGAGAGCCCCAGTCGTACGGGCACTGTTGCGTTGTTTGATCGGAGAGCGCGGCCGATTGGTGAGGTGCTGGATGACTGTTCAGATCATGGTTGTGAGTTGGTCGAAGGCTGCAGCGACGCATAGATGATCGTGACGGTCAGTGAACGTCGGGAGCCCGAGTGGCCGACCGGGCTACGGCTCGAGCGCAATGATGTCCCAGCCGACGAGCGCGCTCGTGTCGCAGGAATCCGTGGTTGTGACGAGGATGCGTTTGTCTGCCTCCGCTGCCTCAGTGAAGTCGTCGAGGGCGTCGAAAGAACACGGAGCAAACGGCTCGACGCCGCTGAGGCGTAACTCGGACTGCCACGAGTGGAGCAGTTCCACGGCCTGCCTTTGCCCGTGGGCGAGTGCGAACTCACTGCGTTCGGCATCGCCGATGCGATCGAGTTCGCCTGGCACGTGGCGCCACACGTCAGTCATCGGGTTCGATGAGTCGACAAAGACGAAAACTCGTAACGTATTCTGCGTCGATGAAGCAACGAGTGCGTAACCGCCGAAGACGACGGCTATCGCTGCGAGCCAGATGGCGAGTGGTTTCACCGTTCAGCCGCCAGCGTTGAAGAGCGCAGCGATCTTGAACTCGACGTCGTCTTCGGTTGCATCGATGCTCGCAGCCTCGACGAGTGACGAGACCCGCCCAAGCTCAACGAGGTCGGCCTCGAAACCGACGGTGTACACGGGAATCCGCAAACCGGCGACCATCTCGTCGACATCGTCGAACCGCAGGCCATCGGTCGTTTGACCGTCGGTCAGCACCACGAGGATCGGCTTCACCTCGGGGTTAGCAGCCCGCTCCGCTTCGAGCATTCTCAGACCCAGGACAATGCCGTCGTACATCGCTGTTCCACCGAAGGGACTGAGGTCCTCGGCGATAGCGGCGTAGCGACCCTGCTGGTTGAGGTCGAACTCAGCGATCTCGAGCCGTTTCTGGGCTGTGTCGTTGAACTCGACGACGCCGACTTGCGTCTCGGGCTTAATGAACTCGCGAGCCGACAGCATCGCGTTGCGGAGCGTCTGGATGCGGGTGCCCTCCATCGAACCGCTGACGTCGACGACGAACACGGTCGCCACTGGACGGCCGCCGTCCTTCTTGTCTTTCCACACATTTTGGACGTCGATGAGGGTGGCACCCGACGGAGCCTCGACCGTGGGCGTGAACGCAGGTGGATCGAAGCCAAAGTCCTCGGCCAATTCCTGGTTTTCGGCGCGAGCTGCGAACTGAGCGAACAGATCGAGCACCTCGGCGTGGGTGCTGTTCGGCTCGCCGACTGCATACAGCGGATTGTCGTGGCGAACGCCGAATGGGATGAACTCAAAACCGGACTGCAGCGAGTCGGTGTTGGTGTAGGTCTGCCATTCCATCACGAAGGTGTCGAGTGTGCCTGCGTCGTTCTCGACCGAATCCCGCATCTGGAGTGTTGTCAGCGCAACAAATGGCACCTGCCGCTGGAACTGCTCGAAGACGCTTGCAACGTCGGGCGAGGTGAGCTGTGACTCATCGCCGCCGGCGATCGAGTTGAGCACGGTCAAAAGGAAGTTGAGCCCCGTGCTTGACGCGAATGGATCGGTGTACCCCATAACGAGGTCACCGGCGATGACGGCATCGACGAGGTTCTCCGGAGTGAGATCGCCGTAGTTTGCGCGTAACTCGTCGGCGGTTTCGTCCTTCATCACTATGCCCGCAACGTTGGAGACCAAGCTTGAGCTGACCTCGGTCATGGTCTGGAACTCGGCGGCCATCTCGATCCAAAGTTCGTTGGAGGGCGAGAAGGCATCGGGCAGTTCCTCGCCGCGAGCGATGTACTGGTAGCCGGTACCCGAGGCAATACGACGGAGGTCGACACCCGCCTCCGAGCCGTCCGTGAGCGTGAGGCCCTCGCGGTTGAACGCTTCGGCGACCTCTGTCATCCAGGCATCGGTACCCTCAGTCGACGACTTTTCGGTCGATGCCCAGATCTCGACCGCGCTCGGCGACAGCGAGTCGACGACGATCTCGAACTCATCGATTGCCGGGAGCGTGGAAGAGAGGTCAGCGCCAGTCGGTGGCGGGATCGATGCACTTCGGGTGATGGGGTTGTCGACCCAGTCGATGTCGTCGGCGAGTTCGTCGAGCCGCTCGGTGGCCTCAGCGGGCTCCAATGGCTCGCCGCCGCCGACGCCACAGGCCGCTGCAACGAAAGCGAGTGGGATACTCGCAGCGGCGAGCTTGATGGCAGTGCAACGGCGACGCATCATCGACCCTCGTCGGCGGTGCCGGTCGAGTCGCTTGACGAAGTGATCTCGCCGACGTCGGTTGTTTCGCCGCTCTCGATCCGGTCGGTCGCCGCTCGACCACTCTCCATCTGAGTGATCGCTTCTTCGGTCTCGGCGGTCAACTGGTCGAGTTCGAGGATTGTGCCCGCCATGGCTGGAAGCGCCTCGCGCCGGTAACGGGAGATCTCGTTGAGTGCGGTGTCGATATCTTCGAAGGCCGATCGCAGCGCCTCCATGTCGAGCATGGTGTTCGAGGCCTGCTGGTGAATGGCGGTGCCCTGGGTCTTGAGACGTGCCGCTGTTGAGGCGATCATCGACGATGTCGTGGAATTGATCGCCTCGATCTTGTCGAGGACGATCTTCTGGTGGGCCAGAGCGAGGGCAACAGTGACCGCGACCTGCAACGCACTGACGGTGACGTCGATGGCACGGTCGACCCCCCTGATGAGCTCGCGGTTATTACGGGTGATGATCTCCATGGCGAGCACGCCCTGCTGGTTGACAGCGAGCTGCTGCTGCAAGTCGAGGGTGCGTTGGCGGAGGGAGAACAGAATGTCCTCCTCGATAAACTTTCGCCGCGGATCGTCGGAGGTGATCTCGGTCGCGAGTTTGTCGACGACCGCAGCGTCGAGCGCTCCAGCAAGTGCGATTTGCTCGGTCAGCAGATGGGTGATTTCACGCATCTGCTGCTGATCGTCGCCGAGCGTCACGTTGTCTCGCTTGAGCTGATCGCGACCCTTTTCTAGCGAGTTCACGATGGCGTCGACCTGGGTCTGGGAGCTCTCGTAACGCATGAAGTACCGCTTGAGCGGCGTCCCGACGCCAGGAATCCTGCCCACTGCACGGGTGAACCAGCCGGATTCGGTATCGAGGCTCGACGGGTCGAGCTTCTCGACCTCGATGCGGAGGTCGCCGAGTGACTTGGCGACCTCGCCGCCGTCCTCACTGTTGCGAGAGATGTCTTTGAGGGGCGCCTGCAACATGCGACTGCGTGTGGCTGAGCGGCTTTGTAGATCGCGGCCCATCGAGTCGACGGCGTCGCGCGCTGCCGAGCGGGCTGCGTCGTCGGCGGGATCGACCGACAACAACTGTGCAACCTGGGTGCGGGCCTGCTCGCGCAGTTCGTCCCGAGGGTCGGGTTCGGATAACACGAGTTCGGCTTTTGCGCTTTCGACGTTCAGGTCGAGGCTGAACGCCGAACTGCTGGTGGCCGTAGCGGTGGTTTGAGCGTCGGTCATTGCTTCCTTCGTGTGCGAGGAGAGTTACTGCGTGTTGGGTTGAAGAGCATCTGGGTCAGGGCATCGGACGAAATCACGACGCGTACTTGCTGGCGCGAGCAGCGAGCTCGTCGAGTGCTTCCATCGCCGCGTCGGCATCCTCAGGACGTTTGCCGATCGGAACATCGGCGAGTGCCGTCGCCGTGCGGTTCAGCGCGGTCAAGGCTGACTCGTTCTGGGCCAGCAATCGGGCGATCTTGCTCCGTTGTGTCTGGCGGAGGTCACGGCGCTGCTCGAGGGTGGTTCGTTCGCGTTCGTTCGATGCCCGGTCGCTGTCATCTGTGGCGAGTTCGGTCAATCGACGTTCGATGTAGTTCTCGTCGATCGAGCTGATGCTCTCGTAGGCGACGGCGACTTCTTCGAGGTTGTGGAAAGCCGAGTTGTAGACCTGCTGAGATGTGGCCAGGTAGCGGGAGTAGGTGAGTTCACCGGCATCGAGGCGGCGTTCGAGCACTTTGACGAGGCTCTGGCGCTTCTGCTGGAGCGCCGCGAGTTGCTCGGCAGGTTGGGTGTCGTCGAGGGCGTTGAGGTCAGCGGTGAGCGCGTCGAGTTCGGTTGGGTCGACATCTTCAATTCGCGGGATGGCGAACTGGAGTTTGTTCAGCGTGCCAGTTGCCGACATGGTGAGCGGCCATGTCACGGCGCCCAAAAATGCGAGTCCAACGAGTACGGCGACCAGAATGGCGGGTGGGTCGAAAAGGGCGATCATCGCCCAAACCACGCTGCCGAGCACCGCAGCAGCGATCCACGTGGGGGGATAACTGATGACGGCTCGCCACCAACTCTTCATTGGCGACTCGAATCAATCAGATCTTTCACTGTGAAGTGAGCCTACCTCCGCTGCGTCCTCCGGCGACCCGAGAAAGGTCTCATCCGCTCTCACGTTGTTGCATTTAGCGGACCCACAGAGTTCCGGGTGAGCGACGATGATTCGGTGTCAGGCACGCGAAGTTTTGGCATCGATGCCAGTGCGACGGCGGTCGACATTACTAAAAGAAACAGATTTGAACTCCAATGTGAGCACCATCCGCTCGGGTCGCCGGTCCGCTCATTCATCTCGTCAGCCACCGCAGATGATAGAAGAACTTCATGACGCGCATCCTCGATTACAACGGTGGTGAAGCCGACCGGACGGTCACGGTGGCGTCCCTCATCGAACTCAAGGCCAAAAAACGGCAAGTTGCACAGGTGACAGCGTCGGCCGCCGACGAAGCGGCCGCTGCCGAAGCGGCCGGTATCGAGATGGTTGTGTGCATGTCGGAACACGTACCCGTCGTGCGCCAGGGGTCATCGCGACTATTCGTCACTGCGGCCATCGACTTCACCGGTGCTGTGACCGCCGACGAGTTGTTGGGCGTTGCGCTTGCGTCCTTATCGAATGGCGCCGATGCCGTGATTACCGCTCGCGGTATGAGCTCCGTTGAGCGATTGGCCGAAGAAGACATCCCGGTGATCGGCCATCTCGGCTTCGTTCCTAAGAAGTCGACGTTGTACGGCGGCATTCGTGCTGTCGGCAAGACAGCAGCCGAGGCCGCAAACCTGTGGAAGAAGTTTCAGCAGCTTGAAGACGCTGGGGCCTTTGCCGTGGAGTGCGAGCTGATTCCGGCGAAGGTAATGGCCGAGATCAACGAGCGCACTGGGTTAACGACGATCTCGCTCGGCTCTGGACCCGATGCCGACGTCATGTTCCTGTTCAGCTCGGACATCTGCGGCGAGAGCCCCCGCACACCGCGTCATGCTCGGGCCTACGGAGATCTTGGCGCGCTGTACGCCCAAATCGCCGATGAGCGGGTCAACGCCCTCACCGCATTTCGGTCCGACGTTGCGGCCGGTCGATTCCCGGATGAAACGGAAGTAGCCCACGTTGACGAGTCCGAACTTCGACAGTTCATCGAAACCCTTTCCTGAGTAGACCGGTCGGGCGCCCTCTCGCGGCCGCCACCTCCGACAGGCTTCCACTCTGACCGGAATGGCAAGGTAAACAAATGACGCGACGGGCATGGATAGTCCTATTTATTGGCGCCTCGATGGTGTTCTTCACGATGGGTACTCGGCAATCGATTGGACTGTTCCTCAAACCAGTCACTGCGGACCTCGGCACGAATCGTGAATCATTCGCGCTCGCATTCGCAGCCCACAATTTGATCCTGGGCCTCCCCTTGGCCGCGATGGCCGCCGACCGGTTGGGTCCTCGACGCATCGTGGCCGCCGCCGGATTGTTGATGGGCTCCGGTCTAGTGCTCGCTTCTCAGGCCGACTCGATGCCGATGTTCGGGGTTGCGTTGGCACTCGTGTTCGGAATCGCTGTGTCGGGTTCCTCTTTCGTGGTCGTGATTGGCGCCGTCGGCAAAGCCGTTCCGGCATCGCATCGGTCGTTCGGGTTCGGACTGATTACCGCTGGGGCGTCGCTCGGCATGTTTGCCATGGTGCCGATCGCACAGGTCTTGATCGACTCACTCGGTTGGCGCGGAGCGATGGCGACGCTCGGCATCGTTGCCCTGTTCGTGATTGGGGTCGCCTCGCTCTTACTCCCAGCAGACGATCACCAACACGTCGACTCACAACCCGCGACCGGTTCCATGACGGACACAGTCCGGCGGGCTCTGCGAACGCGCAGCTACGTGTTACTCACAGCAGGGTTTTTCGTCTGCGGTTTCCACGTCGCCTTCATCGGCGCCCATCTGCCCGCCTACCTCACCGACGAGGGTCTCTCGGATCGGACAGCCGCAATCGCGCTCTCACTGATTGGACTGTTCAACATCGGCGGCTCGTTGGTCGCGGGGTGGCTAGGAGACCGGTACTCTCGACCGAAATTGCTGGTAGGGCTGTATTTCGCCCGGGCGATCGTGATGGCCGTATTCCTGGTAACGCCGGTGACGATGGCGAGCGCGCTGGTGTTCGGGTGCGTGATGGGGCTGCTCTGGCTGTCGACCGTACCGCTGACGAGCGGCATCATCGCGGCGACGTACGGGCCTCGCTATCTGACGACCCTGTTCGGTCTCGTCTTTCTCTCACACCAGGTCGGAGCGTTCTTCGGTGTGTGGCTGGGAGGCCGTGTATTCGACAGTTCGGGCGGCTACGGACCGGTATGGATATTGGCGGTGCTACTCGGCCTGGCAGCGGCGCTGATCCACCTTCCGATCTCAGACGCACCCGAACCTGCGACAGAGCCCGCCAGCGCCGGAACGGACACCAACGCGGTCAAGGATCGCCTCACAAATCAACACTGAAGCAGTCGGTACGCCAACGATAATCATGCCGACGACCCATTTTGCTCCCGTTGGCTCGGTCGACTTCGACTGGTTCGACGCCAACGATTCACTTGCCGTTCACCAGAACCCTCCCGTGTGCAGGACTACGGTCGTGGCCGATGAGCACCCCCACTCGTATCGGCATCAACGGCTTCGGCCGCATCGGCCGGCTGGCCGTACGCGGACTGTATGGACGAAGCGATTTGCAGCTCGTCCATGTCAATGAACCCCAAGGCGATGCTGCCACCGCAGCGCACCTCCTCGAATTCGACACGGTCCACGGTCGTTACGCAGGCCACGTCTCATCTGACGGCGACTCGATGACCATCGACGGCCAGTCGGTCACCTACTCGGCGTACGACACGCCCGGCGCAGTCCCGTGGGCTGAACACGGCGTCGACATCGTTCTGGAGTGCAGCGGCCAATTCAAGACCACCGAATCGCTCCAGCCCTATCTGGACGGAGGTGTCAAGAAGGTCATCGTCGCTGCGCCGGTCAAGTCTGAAGGCGTCCTCAACATCGTCATGGGATGCAACGACCATCTGTACGACCCCGCAAACAACCACATCATCACCGCAGCATCGTGCACCACCAACTGTCTTGCGCCCGTGGTCAAGGTGCTGCACGAGCAGATCGGCATCGAGCGCGGTGCGTTGACCACCATCCACGACGTGACCAATACACAGGTGATCGTCGATGCCCCGCACAAAGATCTGCGCCGGGCCCGTTCGGCGCTCAACTCGCTGATCCCGACGTCGACCGGCTCGGCAACAGCCATCACGATGATCTACCCCGAGCTTGCCGGGAAGCTGAACGGTACGGCCGTGCGCGTTCCGCTACTGAACGCGTCGCTGACCGATGCTGTGTTCACCATGTCGCGCGACGTCACGGTCAAGGAAGTGAACGGACTCTTCCTCGAAGCATCGCAAGGCGAACTCGCCGGCATCCTCGGCTTCGAACATCGGCCGCTCGTGTCGGCCGACTATACGAACGACACCCGGTCGGGCATCGTCGACGGCCCATCAACCATGGTCATCGACGGCCGCATGCTCAAAGTGCTCGTCTGGTACGACAACGAGTACGGGTACGCATTCCGCATGGCCGACCTGGCCACCAAGATCGCTGCGGCGCTCTGACCGACCGCCACGCGCCAACGCCACTGACATGAACCTTCGCAACTACGCACTCGTCACCGGGGCCTACTGGGCATTCACCATCACCGACGGCGCCCTCCGCATGTTGGTGCTGCTCTACTTCAACGGCCTCGGCTACTCGCCGGTAGCTCTGGCGTTCCTCTTCCTTGCCTATGAGTTCATGGGCGTGGTCACCAACCTGCTCGGTGGCTGGGTGGGGTCGCGGACAGGCCTTGGCCTCACGCTCCGGGCCGGCCTGGCGCTGCAGGTCGTGGCGCTGATTGCGTTGACCTTCCAACGGGTGTCATGGGCCGAGTGGGTCTCGGTCGTGTTCGTCATGGCGGTGCAGGCCCTGTCGGGCATCGCGAAAGACCTGACGAAGATGAGTTCGAAGAGTGCCGTGAAGTTCGTTGCCGGGTCCGAAGACGGCGCGCTGTTCAGGCTTGTCGCCATTTTGACCGGATCAAAGAACGCACTAAAGGGCGTCGGGTTCTTCATCGGTGCCGCTCTACTCGCATCAATCGGCTTCGATGCTGCACTCTGGGTGCTGGCCAGCCTTGTCGCCGTGGCGCTCGCAGCCGTGATGTTGATGCTCAACGAAGACATCGGGAAGTCGAAGCGCAAAGCACCGCTGCGCTCGATCCTCACGAAGTCGGCCGGCGTCAACCGTTTGGCCGCAGCCCGAATCTTCCTCTTTGCATCCCGCGACATTTGGTTTGTGGTGGCGCTGCCCGTCTTCCTCGAAACCGAACTCGAATGGTCGTTCTACGGGATCGGCGGATTCCTCGCTGCGTGGATTATCGGCTATGGCGCTGTGCAGTCGATCGCGCCCCGCATCCTCCGATCGAGTGCCAGCGATGTCCAGGCTGCTCGAACCTGGTCACTGGTGCTCGGCGTCGTCGCTGCCGCGATTGCTGGGCTGGTTGCCGCCGACGTCGCCGTGACGGCTGCAATCGTTATCGGGCTCGTCGTATTCGGCATCGTCTTCGCCGTCAACTCGTCGCTGCACTCGTACCTGATCCTGGCGTATGCCGACGACGACGCCGTCGCCACGGATGTCGGCTTCTACTACTCGGCCAATGCGGTCGGGCGGCTCGTCGGCACCCTGCTGTCAGGCCTGCTCTACCTCTGGGGCGGGCTCCCGGTTGCGCTTTGGGGCGCCACTGCATTCGTTGTGATCACCTGGCTGCTGACGCTCCGTCTTCCCGACCTCGAAGACAGCGCACCGCAGACAGCCACCGCCACAATTTGCTGAGCACTCGTGGCCGAATACCAACGACTCCAGGTGCGCGAGACGCACCCACAGCGGGCCTCGTGAGGTTCAGATGTCCGCTGGTTCGACGGGGAAAAGCGTTGGGATCAGGGCCCGAGCAATGAGCGCACCGACCAGCTGGGCGGCGACAAAGCCGGGTGCCGACGACGGAGCGATGCCGGCGAACGTGTCGCTCAGCGTTCGTGCAACTGAGACCATCGGGTTGGCGAAACTCGTCGATGACGTAAAAAAGTAGGCGCCGCCGATCCATACGCCGACCGCAACCGCGACCACATGGGGTTTGCCCAACCGTGCTGCCCCGTGAATCACGAGGAGTAAGCCGATCATCGCGATGACTTCCGACAGCAGTTCGGCCGCAGTGTTGCGATTCTTCTGCGACAAGAAGACGGCTCCACGCCCGGTTTGTTCGGAGAACATCAGGTTGGCAAGCATTGCGCCGGCACAGCCACCGAGCAGCTGCACTCCGACATAGCTCGCTGCTTCAGTGTTGTTCATGCGCCCGAGCATGCGGTCGACGAGCGTGACTGCCGGATTGAAATGTGCGCCGGACACGGTCGCGAACATGATGATGAGGCCGATGAGGGCGCCCGCAGTCGCGGCGGAGTTCTCGAGGAGCTGCAACCCGACATCGGTGGGTGACAGCGTCTCCGCCATAATCCCCGACCCAATCACGGCAATCAGCAGGAACGCACTCCCGATGCCTTCGGCAAGGAGTCGGGTCGTCAGTGGGGGAGGAGCGGTACTCATCAGCGAGCCGCACGATACTCGATTGCATCGACAACCATCAATATGATGTCTATGATGATTCATGATGAGCGATCAATCAGCAACTTGTTGTGATGGAGCGAGCCTCCAGCTCCCCGCAGCCGAGGCCTCGTTGCTCGCCAATCGGCTCGGTGCATTGGCAGATCCCGTACGTCTCCAGATCTTGTCGATGATCTCTGCATCGCCTGCGGGCGAAGTGTGCGCCTGCGACTTCGTGAGCCCGATCGGCAAATCGCAACCGACGGTGTCGCACCATCTCAAAGTTCTCGCCGAATCCGGGTTGATCGATGGCGACAAGCGAGGGCGCTGGATCTGGTACCGGCTGGCACCGGGGGCGGTCAACGCCACAACGACAGCGCTCCTCGACGCCATCTCCTGACATGTGTGGACGGTTCGTCTCCACCAGCACCCCCGATGCGATCGCGTTGTTCTTCGGTGCGACCGCAAACATCGAATCGCTGGGGCAAAACTTCAACGTGGCCCCAACCCACGACATTTACGGCGTGGTCGCTGACCCCGCAGGCAACAAGACGGTCGAGGCGTTCCACTGGGGTCTGATCCCGAGTTGGGCGAAGGAGCGCAAGATCGGCGCCAAGATGATCAACGCCCGGTCCGAGACCATCACCGAGAAGCCCTCGTTCCGTGGCCCTGTCAAGAACAAGCGAGTCATCATCCCGATGGACGGCTTTTACGAATGGAAGCCCGGCTCACCTGACGGCCCCCTCAGCAGCAAGGGCAAGCCGCTCAAGCAGCCAATGTTCATCGAACGCGCCGACGGCGAGCCGCTGGCGGTTGCGGGGCTCTGGTCCGCCTGGAAAGAACCTGCAGATCCCACGCAGCGGTGGCTGCACAGCGCCACGGTGATCACGACCGAAGCCAACGACGACATGGCGGTCATCCATAACCGGATGCCAGTCCTCGTGCCACCGGACCGCTGGGAGGAGTGGCTCGACCCGAGCAACGCCGACATCGAGTCCCTGAGCGACCTGTTCACTGCCCGAAACGACGACGTTCTGCGCCTCTACGATGTGAGTACCGACGTCAACAGCGTCCGGAACAACACGCCAAACCTGACGACCCCAATCTCAGGTTAAAAGTTCGGCGTTGATGGCCGCTGCCCAAGCATCGAGATCAGAAC
>JBLIMF010000072.1:0-12500 GCA_047638615.1 Gammaproteobacteria bacterium | reverse complement strand
TCAGGTATTCAGGTATTCAGGTATTCAGCCGGCGAACTTGAAGTCCGCAACGTTGGTCAGCGGGCCTGCGCCCTGTGCGTCAGGAGCAACTCCAGCCTGGCTGAGGTCCGACGTGAAGCCGTAGAACGACGGCTTCTGCGTTAGCGGCAGCATGAACAGGCCGTTCTCGGGATCGAGTTCGAGCGTCGTCACGTAACGATCGATCTCGTTGTAGCAAGCGGCGCGGTCAACGTCGTCGACGGTTGCGTCGCACTCGTCAGCCTTGGCTTCGAAGGTGTCGTTGGCGAACCCGTACGGATTGTTCTCGCCACCAGCACGGTACGAAGCAATCTGGCCACCGGGCCACGGTCCGCCGACCCATGCGAACTGGGTGATGTCCCAGATACCGCAGTTGCCTTCGGCGCCGCCACTGACTGCGCAAGCGATTGCGTCTTCGGAGAACGGAATCTCACCGAAGTATGCGCCGCCCTCGACGTTGTCGATGACGATGTCGATGCCGGCATCCTTCATCTGCGCCTGGATGAGCTCCTGCTGGATCTCACGCAAACGGTTGCCGCCGGTTGTGCCGACACGGAGTGTCAAAACGCCGTCTTCGGGGTGTTCGAAGATGCCGTCGCCGTTCTGGGTGTAGCCAGCGCCTTCGAGGGCTGCGACTGCCGAATCGACGTCGCCTGCACCGTAGCCAGCGTCGCCAGCGTGGTTCTCGTATGTGCTCTGGTTGGACAGCCACATCGTGTTGCCGAGGCCCTCAGCGGGGAGGGAATCGCCGAACAACGGGGTGTACAGGCCGGCCATGACTTCCGTCTTGTCCATCGAGAAGGCGAGCGCTTCACGAACGGCAGGCTTGGCCAGGTGGACGTTGTTGAGGTTTAGGCCCCAGTGCTCGAAGACCGGGCCGGCCGACGATGCCACCGTGAAGTCGTCGCTCGAGGCGAGGTCTTCGAAGGTGAGCTGCGGCTGAGTCATGACGATCTGTGCTTCGCCGGCCTGCAGCGCGTTGATCTGCGCATCGGTGTCGGTGACGAAGTTGATCTGCACGCCATCAACGAAGGCAACGCCGTCGTTCTGAGCGTCCGGGCTGTTCGAGCCGTTGTACGCATCGTTGCGCACGAGGTCCATCTGAACGCCCTTGTTCCACGAGCCGAAAGCCATGGCACCTGAGGAGGCAATGGTGTCGCCGCTCGGTGTCGTCCAGTCACGGAGGCCTTCGTTGAGCTCGGCTGCAGCAGCGGCCGGGTCAGCGTCGAACTGATGCATCGGGTAGATCTCGTTACCGACGCCCTGGTAGCCAGCAAAGAAGCTCGACCAGGTGATCGAGAACTCAGTCGCGCTGCTCACCGTGATGTCAGTGATCGTGTCGAGACCGGTGCGGTCGCCGAGGAGGTAGATGTAAACGGGCTTGCCGTCTTCGTCTTCACCGTCAGCAGCGAGGAGCACGTCGAGGGTCCACTTGACATCGTCGGCGGTGAGGTCGTCACCGTCGCTCCACACGAGACCGTCACGGAGCGCGTACGCGCCGGTGACCGTTCCGTCGTCATTCGTAGTGAGAGTTGCCTCGCCGTCGAGGAGTTCGGGGTAGTACTCGGTGGAGCCCGAGATGCCGTACAGACCTTCGATCATCGCAGAACGGATCCACGACGTGATCGACAGGTTGTTTTCCGGGTCGTCCAAGTGGAGATCCGGCGGCTCTTGCTCATGCGCCCAGACGAGGGTGTTACCACCGCTCGCAGCGGATGCGTCGTCTTCGGCGGGCGCGTCGGTCGCTGCGGGTGCGTCGTCTTCGGCAGGAGCATCGGTCTCGACCGGTGCGTCGTCTTCAGCCGGAGCGTCTGTTTCGGTGGATGCCTCGTCAGAGCTGGTGTCGGCGTCGTCACTGCCGCAAGCGGCGAAGACGAGAGCCGAAGCTGCTGTCAGGGCGAGGAGCTTGTTGCTCCGTCGGGTGGTGTTCACGTATTTGTCCTCCTGGATATGGAATACAGAAGGGGAGGCAGTTGGCAGATTCAGGAACCGCCTGCAACTTGGGAGTTGCAGCGTTCGACCTTCTCTGTGGCTGAGGTCCCCTCCCCGGTGACCTCAACGAATCCGACCATAGCACCGATCGCTACCGACAAGATCCACAAACAAGTCAGCTATGTGCCAATTCATCAAAATGAAGAGTGTCTAGCGGTTTGCCACAACCTATTTAGACCGAATCAGGCGCGCTGAACTGCACGAGGCGTGCGAATTCATCGGGATCGAGGCTCGCCCCGCCGACCAGTGCTCCATCGATGTCGGCCTGGCCCATGAGTTCTGCAGCATTGGCCGCCTTGACCGACCCGCCGTACTGGATGCGAACGGCGTCGGCCGTCACGTCATCTGTCATGTCACGAAGCTTCTGACGAATGGCGTGGCAGACCGACTGTGCGTCTTCAGCGGTTGCGGTCTTACCGGTACCGATCGCCCAGATCGGCTCATACGCGATCACCAGGGAAGCGATCTGTTCGTTGGTCCGGCCAGCAAGTGCTACTTCGATCTGGCCGACCACTTTCGACTCGGTCTCGCCCAACTCACGCTCTGCAAGCGTCTCGCCGCAACACACGATCGGCACCATGTTGTGCTGCTGGATCGCAGCGACCTTCTTGTTGACCATCTCGTCAGTCTCGCCAAAGATTTCGCGTCGTTCGCTATGCCCGACAACGATGAACGACACGTTGAGCTTCTCGAGGAACGCCGGAGACACCTCGCCGGTGAACGCTCCGCTGTCCTCCCAGTGACAGTGCTGCGCGCCGAGGATCAAGTCGAGTCCTTCGCTGTCAATCAACGTCTGCACACTGCGGATGTCTGTGAATGGCACATGGATCGTCACATCGACCTGCTCGAAAATCTCCTTCGGCAACAGGTAGTGCAACTTCTGGACCGTCTGGATCGCCTCGAAGTGGTTGAGGTTCATTTTCCAGTTGCCGGAGATCAGAGGCTTACGTGTTGACATGGTTGGTCTTTCGTAGTGGGTTTCAGTTGGGGTCAGACCCCAACTGAAACGTCAGTCGTTGCGGAGTGCTTTCAGGCCAGGGAGATCACCATTCTCGAGGAGTTCGAGGCTGGCACCTCCCCCAGTAGAGACATGGTCGACTTCGTCGTCGAGACGGAACTTTGCGAGTGCTGCAGCGGAGTCGCCGCCACCGACGACGGTGAACGCCTTAGTGTCGGCCATCGCCTGCGCGACCGTGCGTGTGCCCGATTCGAAGCGCTCGTCTTCAAACATGCCCATCGGACCGTTCCAAAACACCATGCGGGCATCCATGATCACGTCGGTGAAGGCTGCAGCCGAGCCGGGCCCGATGTCGTAGCCAATCGACCCTTCGCCAAGGCGGCTCCCAAACTGCGCGAAGTTGCCCCGTGCATCAACACCGGTGATGTCGTCAGGCAGGTGAATGGTCTTGCCCAGCACAGCGGCCTTCGCCATCAGCGCCGTGCAGACGTCGATCTGGTCGGACTCGTGCAGTGAGGCACCAACCGGCTTGCCCTGGGCGGCGAAGAAGGTGAAGCACATCGCACCGCCGATGATGATCTCGTCGACGATTTCAAGCAGCGCTGCGATCACACCAAGCTTGTCGGAGACCTTCGCGCCGCCGAGTACTGCGACGAACGGGTGCTTCGGCTTGTTGCGCAGGCCGAGCAGTACCTCAACTTCCTTTTCGAGGAGGCGGCCCATCGCTGCGGGCACGCGTTGCGGCGGACCGACGATCGACGCATGCGAACGGTGCGACGCGCCGAACGCGTCGTTCACGTAGCCATCAATGCTCTTCCCATCGGTTCCGGCGATGAGTTGTGCGACGAACTCATCACTGTTGCCAGTCTCGCCTGGGTCAAACCTGAGGTTCTCGAGCAGTTCGACACTGGGTGCAAGTTCGGCGAGCCGAGCACGGACTGGATCCATCGAGTACTTCGGATTTGGTTCGCTCCGTCCACCGGCGAAGGGACGGCCAAGGTGGCTCGCGCACACAACGTTTGCGCTGCGTTCAGTCAACCATTCGATGGTCGGCAGCGCGGCTCTGATCCGGAAGTCGTCAGCGATCGAGACTGTTCCTTCCTCGCCGAAGTCGAGCGGAACGTTGAAGTCAGTGCGGACCAAGATCCGCTTGCCCGACAGGCCACCAAGGCGCAGTTCGAGGTCTTCGAGGCGTGGGATGTCACTCATGATGGTGCAAACGTTTCAGCTGGGGTCTGACCCAAGCTGAAACCAGAGTGCTCTCAGCGCTTGGCCGTCTTAGCAACTTTGGAACCCGTGAAGATGGCCATGTCGACAAGGCGGTTCGAGTAGCCCCATTCGTTGTCGTACCATCCGTTGACCTTGACCATCTTGCCCAACGACTGTGTCATACCGGCGTCGAAAGTACAGCTCGACGGATCGGTGACGATGTCGCTCGACACGATCGGGTCTTCGGTGTAGCTGAGGACGCCTTTGAGGGCGCCCGACTTGGCAGCCTTCTTGAAGGCGGCGTTGATCTCTTCGACCGTTGCCTTCTTCTTGAGGTTGGCCGTGAAGTCGGTCAGCGAACCGGTCGGCAGGGGCACCCGGAGTGAACCGCCGTCGAGCTTGCCCTTCATCGACTCCATCACCAGGGCGGTCGCACGTGCGGCGCCGGTCGTCGTCGGGATGATGTTGATTGCTGCGGCGCGGGCACGGCGGAGATCCTTGTGCGGGCCATCGACGAGAGCCTGGTCGCCGGTGTATGCGTGGATCGTGGTCATGAGGCCTTCGACGACACCGAAGTTGTCGTCGAGCACCTTGACGAGCGGAACGATGCAGTTAGTCGTGCAGCTCGCGTTCGAGATCACTTTGTGCTGGCTGACTCGGAAGTCCTTGTGATTCACGCCGTACACGAACGTGGCGTCGGCTTCGGAGCATGGCGCCGAGACGATAACGAGCGGTGCGCCGGCGTCGAGGTGCGCACTGGCGGCTTCACGAGAGTTGAAGAAACCAGTCGACTCGATCACGACGTCGACATCGAGCTCGCCCCACGGCAGATCGCCCGGATTGCGCTCGCTCAGCACCTTGAGTATGTCATCGCCGACCTTGAGGCCACCCTTGACGACGGTCACCGGTTCGGGGAATCGGCCGAGTACCGAATCGTACTTAAGGAGGTGAGCCATTTGGTCGAGCGACCCGAGGTCGTTCACCGCTACGAAGTCGATGTCGGCACCCTGCGCCTTTGCAGCACGGAAGAAATTACGGCCGATACGTCCGAAGCCATTAATGCCGACGCGAACTGTCATGTGATGAATCCCTTGATCGTGGTGGAAGGTGAAGGCCCCCAAGTGGAGCATTCGACGCACCGATTGCGCACGGCCGACTGTAGCGGGCGCGGGCCTGGCCGCTCAGGCTTCAGTGTCGTTGTTCGAAAGCGATCGATTCAGCGCGTCAAATCGCGGTGCGCAGCGCGCACCGCTACGCCGTCCGACCGCAGCCTCCCGGCAAGTTCTTCAGCGACGGCAACCGAACGGTGCCGCCCGCCGGTACAGCCAATCGCAACAGTCAGATAGCTGCGGCCCTCTGACTCGTACTGCGGCAGCAGACTCGACAGCAGATCATGGATGCGATCGACAAAGTCGCTGCCGGACGATGTTTCAAGCACGTAGTCACTGACGGCCGGGTCGTGGCCTGTCAGCGGCCGCAGCCCTTCGTCCCAGTGCGGGTTCGGGAGGAAGCGCACGTCGAGCACCATGTCGGCGTCGAGCGGCAGACCGTGCTTGAAACCGAAGCTCTCTACTGCCACCTGCAGACGTGATTCGGTGCCAGCGTCGAACGCTTGGAGGATCCGACCCTTGAGCTGGTGGACGTTCAGGTCGGTCGTGTCGATGATCAGGTCGGCGCTGCCCCGAACCTTGTCCAGCTGCTTCCGTTCCAGCTCGATCGATTCGACCAAGCCATCAGCCTGCGACGCCAGCGGATGCCGGCGACGGGTCGCGTCATATCGCTTAACGAGTTGCGCAGTGGTTGTGTCGAGGAACAACACCCGCACGTGGTGACCGTCGGCCCGGAGTTCGCCGACCTTGCTCAACACGTTGGCGTGATCGCGACCTCCCACGAGGGCCAGCTTCGCAATCTCACTTCCCGGCTTCGCAGCGAGCTCGACGAACGTGCTCACGAGCGCAGTCGGCAGGTTGTCGATGACGAACCAACCGAGATCCTCGAGCACATTGGCTGCCCCCGAGCGCCCCGCTCCCGACAATCCGGAGATGAGGACTATTTCGGCCATAAGCCCATTCTACAGGCCCCGACAACCTGCTGTTGGCTGCCTGCAGACAACTCTCGAGACGATCGCCGACCAACACCGAGCCAGCCGCTGCGTTTCCGGTACGTCGAGACGGTGGCAAACACCAGATCGTCCACACTTCGTCGTCCGGCCGACATGGGCCATGATGTGGCCATGCATGACATCGTGATTCGCAACGGCACGATCATCGACGGAACCAACACCGAGCCATATCTCGGAGAGCTCGCAATCGACGGCGACACGATCGTCGCCGTCGGACCGCCCGGCACGCTGGCTGCTGGCGGCCGTCGAGAACTCGACGCCGCCGGGAAGATCGTCACGCCCGGCTGGGTCGACATGCACACGCACTACGACGCGCAGGCCACGTGGGACCCGTACCTCACCCCTGCCGGTTGGCACGGTGTCACCACCGTCGTGATGGGCAACTGCGGCGTCGGTTTCGCACCAGCGCATGCTCACAGCAGAGAATGGCTCATTCGGCTCATGGAAGGTGTCGAAGATATCCCAGGTGCTGCGCTGACCGACGGGATCTCATGGGAGTGGGAGACGTTTCCCGAGTACCTCGATGCACTCGATCGACGCGAGTTCATTGCCGACATCGGCGCACAAATGCCGCACGGCGCGTTGCGCGCGTACGTCATGGGTGACCGTTCGGCCGACGGCATCGAGGCCACGCCCGAGGAGATCGGGCGAATGGCGGCGCTCACCGAAGAAGCGTTGCGCGCCGGTGCCCTTGGGTTCTCCACGTCACGCACTCCCCTCCACAAGTCAGTCGACGGCGACCTCGTGCCAGGCACCTCAGCTGACTCGTCCGAGCTGATCGGCATCGCCAGGGGGATAGCCGCGGCAGGTCACGGCGTCTTCGAGTGCGCGCTCCACCACCCCGAGGTTCCCGAGTCGTTCGGTTGGCTCCGCGAGGTCGCCAGCATCACCCAGCATCCGGTCGTCTTCAACTTCAACATCAACGACCGACATCCAGATCTCTGGAAGGACGTGCTCGGGCTCTGCGAGCAGGCACACGACGATGGCCTCGCCGTGCACGGCCAGGTTGCTGGACGCCCCGTCGGCATCCTGCAGTGCTGGGACGGCACACTCAACCCATTCATCGGGCGACCGAGCTTCGAGGCGCTCGCCGGACTCGATCGTGATGCACGACTCACCGAGCTCCGCAAGCCCGACGTGAAGGCGGCGATCCTCGCCGAGCAGCACCCGAACGCATCGGAGTTCCTGCAGTTCGTCCTTGGAAGTTGGGACAAGATGTGGGCCTTCATCGGCGACTCCGACTACGAGCCCGACCCGGTCGACTCACTCGCCGCACGCGCCAAGCGCGACGGCTCCTCGGCAGCATCGCTCGCCTACGACCACCTCTGCACAGACGGCGGCAACGGGCTCCTCTACTTCCCGCTGATGAACTACGGCGAAGAAACGCTCGACCCGTTGCGCGAGATGCATCTCCATCCGCTTACGCGCATGGGCTTGGCTGACGGTGGAGCCCACTGCGGCGCCATCTGCGACGGTTCGATGCCAACGTTCATGCTGTCGTTCTGGGCACGCGACCGCAGCCGCGGAGAGCGCATGGAACTTCCTTACGTGATCCACCGCCAGACTCAACAAACTGCGGAGTTCTACGGCATGCACGACCGTGGTGTGCTCGCAGCTGGCTACCGCGCCGACGTCAACGTGATTGACTTCGAGAATCTCAACGTCGACGCCCCACGCATGACGTGGGACCTCCCGACCGACGCTCCCCGGTTCGTCCAGCACGGCATCGGCTACAGCTACACGATCGCTCGCGGCGAGGTCACTGTCGAAAACGACAAGTTCACGGGCGCACTGCCCGGTCGCCTCGTCCGCGGCCCCCAGCACCTTGGGTGACCGGTCACACTGTGCCAGGCACAGTGTGACCGCTAGCTGATTTTGCGGAGGCGCAGGTAGAGCAGCCGCGGGAATGCTGACGCTGCTTCGTACTGCTCGGAGATCTCAAGGAATCCGGACGGTGGCGATGGCTCCAACATGCGTTCGATGACCAAGCCGTGCTCGGCAAGCGCGTTGACGTAGCGGGACATCGGGCGGTGAATAAAGCGGATGAACACGTCTTTCTGAACCTGCTCGATCGTGGCGGACTCGACGAGATACGGACCCATCCGCCAGTACTGCTCGGGCGGGTCGACCGTATGGTCGTTTATCCATCCAGCGTCGGGCGTCTGCAGGATCGGGTGGTTCAGGAAGAAGCAAAATCGGCCACCGAGTTCAAGGACCCGGGCGACCTCAGCAATCGCTTCGTCGACGTCGTCGATGTGTTCGAACACGAGACAGGCAACAGCGGTGTCGAACGACTCGTTGGCAAAAGGCAGCGCAGCTGCGGCAGCACGACCGTAAGCGGGGCCTCCGCCTCGTTCAGATGCAACCGCTAGGCAGTTCCAGGTCGGGTCGATACCGATCACCGTGACGTCGTCCTCGATGCCGTTCGCTGCTGCGAGACGGCTGACCTGGCCGTCTCCACACCCGATGTCGAGTACTCGTCGAGCACCTGCGAGTTCATGCGCTGCGAGCGGCAGGATCTGCTCTTCGTACTCCGGGTCGGCGCCGTCGGTAAACCCTTCGATCCACCAGTCGGCGTGCTCTTCCCACAGTTGATTACTCGTGTCGGCCACGTGCCGCAGCGTACGAGTGTCCGCTTCCCCTCGGATCAGAAACAGGCACATCAGTAGGTTGCGTGGAATGAAGTTCTCCATCTGGCCCAGCCCAGCTCGCCCCGTCCAAGAAGTGCTCAACCTCGCTCAGATGGGCGACGCTGACGGCTGGTACTGCTTCTGGTACGCCGATCACTACATGGAGAACACCGGTGACGAGTCGTTCAAGCCCGGCCCGGTCCACGAGTGCTGGACTGTCCTCCCGGCAATCGCTGCCATCACTGAGCGCATCCGCCTCGGCCCCCTGGTTGCGCCAACCTCGGTACACCATCCGGCGCTCCTTGCGAACCGCGCGGCGACCCTCGATCAACTCTCGAACGGCCGCTTCGTCCTCGGTCTGGGTGCCGGTTGGCAGATCAACGAACACCAGGCCTACGGCATCGAACTCGAAACTCCCGGCAAACGCGTCAGCCGTTTCGAAGAGTCGATCCAAATCGTCGAGTCGTTACTCGTCAATGACCGCACCGATTTCCATGGCGAGTTCTACGACTTCACCGATGCGCCGTGCGATCCAAAGCCGATGCAGTCACCGCTTCCCATCACCGTCGGTACGGGCAGCCCACGCATGTTGAAAATCGCCGCCCGACACGCCACCGACTGGAACACCTGGGGCGCTCCGACGCTCGCCGCGGATCGCCATGGAGCGTTCGTCGATGCATGTGAATCGGTCGACGTCGATGTCAACGACAAGCACACATCAGTCCAGGCCATGTTCTTCCTCGACGGCGACCTCGACAAGATCGCAATGAGCCCCATGGCCGACCGATCAATCGTTGGCTCCAACGAGCAAATCATCGACGCACTCGGTCAGTACGCCGCAACAGGTTTCAACGAAGTCATCGTCCCCGACTTCACGCTTGGCGCCACGGCCAAAGCGCGGTCGGATGCCTACGCACGATTTCGCGACGACATCATCCCCTACGTCAGCTGACCGCGTTTTAGTTGGGGTCTGACCCCAACTGAAACTCAGGGTGAAATTTTGCGTAGATGGCTTCGGCGACGGCGTCGGGGAGGAAGCTGTGTTCTTTCAGGCTGTCTAGTGAAGCCCGCTTCACCTTGGTGATGCCGCCCATCTCTTTGAGCAGCTTCTTTTTACGTACCTCGCCCATGCCCGAAATGTCGTCGAGGACGCTGACCGTCATCGACGTACTTCGACGCTCACGGTGGAACGTGTTGGCAAATCGGTGGGCCTCGTCACGGATACGTTGCAGCATGAACAGCGCTTCGCTTCCACGTCGCACTTCAATCGGTGTAGATCGGCCGGGGACGTAGATCTCTTCAAACCGCTTCGCCAAGCCCGCGACCGGGATCTCGTCCGCGAGCCCCAGCTCCTTGACCACCTTGTAGGTGGCACTGACCTGGCCCTTGCCGCCATCAACCAACAGCAACTGCGGTGGATAAGCAAACTTGCCGGGTTTGCGCGCTCCACTCCGCGGGCCCTCGATGCCCTCGCCGTCAGGCCCGGTGCGTTCGCTCACGGGCCGATCACGCTCGTCGATGTACGCCTGCAACCGCCGGCGCACCACTTCGGCCATCGCCGCGTAGTCGTCGCTCTGCCCGCCGACTTCGGAGCCCACCTCGTTCACCTTGAAGCGGCGGTACTCACGCTTGTTCGGCAAGCCGTCTTCCATCACGACCATCGAACCGACATAGTTCGTCCCCTGGATGTGGGCCATGTCGTAACACTCGATACGGAGGGGCGCCTCAGGGAGATCCAGCGCATCTTGCAGCTCGGTGAGCGCCCGACTACGAGTGTTGTGATCGCTGGCGCGTTTCATCCGATGACGGGTGAACTGTTCCTTCGCGTTCCGTTCGACCGTTTCTAGCAACGCCCTCTTGTCGCCTCGTTGCGGAACTCTGATCTGTACCTTCGAACCTCGAGCGAGCTCGAGCCACTCTTCGTACACCTCGCGGTCGTCGGCCTCGTACGGCACGAGCACTTGCTTCGGAACACCGAGCACCGGTTCTTCTCCGTAAAAATTTTCGAGGATGCGATTAATCAAACCACCCGGAGTCAGATCCTCGACCTTGTCGAGCACGAACCCCTTCCGCCCAACGACCCGTCCCTTGCGGACGTAGAACATCTGCACCGACGCTTCGAGCTCATCTTCAGCAATACCGATGACATCGATGTCTTCGTCTCTGCTGGCAACCATCTGCTGCTTCGCAATGGCCTTGTTCACGGCCTCAAGCCGGTCGCGTAAACGCGCTGCCTGCTCGAACTCGAGCGACGTCGCCGCCGACTTCATATCGGCTTCGAGTCGATCAACAATCTCGTCGGTGTCACCATCGAGGAACTGACACAGGTCGGTGACAAGTTGCTGATACGCCTTGTCGTCGATCTCGCCGACGCATGGGCCAGAGCACTTCTCGATGTGAAAAAGCAGACATGGTCGACCGAGCCGTTCGTGTTCCTTGAACTTGCCCTGGGTGCACGTCCGAACCGGGAAGCTCCGAAGTAACAGATCAAGCGTGTCGCGGATCGCATACGCATGTGCGTACGGACCGAAGTAACGCGTGCCCTTTCGCTTGCGGCCACGCATCACTTGCGCCCGCGGCCACTCCTCCCCCGTCGTCACTGCAAGAAACGGGTAGCTCTTGTCGTCACGGAGTCGGACGTTAAATCGCGGATCGTGCTGCTTGATGAGACTGTGCTCAAGCATGAGCGCCTCAACTTCATTGCGGACAATCGTCCACTCGACCGACTCTGCGACCTGCACCATCTGCGACGTGCGCGCATGCATGTGCCGCGGGCTACCGAAGTAGCTGCTGAGCCGTTGGCGCAGATTGGACGCCTTACCCACGTAGATGACGCGGCCATGCTTGTCCTTGAACTGGTACGAACCAGGTTCTTCCGGAATCGTCCCAGCGGGCGGCCGCTTGATCATCACATCCATCATGCCGGGTCAGGGTCCCGATCGGCGGGTACGGTTGGGTGCGATGTCCGACTATCTGCAAGCGATGTTCCGCCGCCGCCCGAATGACGGGTGGTTCAAGGCGGGCAAATACGACGCCACGACCACTGACATCATGTGTGGTCTGGCGATCGTGAGCATGTTCATCTACGGGCTCGGACGCAGCCTGTTCCTTCGATTGATCTTCTTCGGCCCGTCGGTTCGTGACTTCGAATTCTGGCGGGTTGTCACTTGGCCGATTGCCGAACAGCCAACTTTCTTCGGTCTGCTCGGTGTGGTCTTCTTCTGGCTCTTCGGCCAGCAAATCGAGGCGCTCTTCGGCCGTAACAAGTTCCTCGTGTGGGTGCTTTGTGTCGCAATCATCCCCGCCGTGGTGCTCACCCTGCTTGGCGCACTGAACAACGAGTTCGACGCCACGAGCGCCGACCTCGGACTGGGCACGATGTTCCTCGGTGGCATCTGGGTGTACGCCGCCACCTACCCCGGAGTTAAGTGGTTCGAAGTCGTACCCCTGTGGGCCCTTGCCGGAGTGTTCACCGCTCTGCGCCTCCTCCAGTACAGCGGCGACCGGGCAACCGGCGCTGTGCTCTTCCTGCTTGTCTCCATCGCTGCTGCGCTGTTCGCGGGCCGTTCGC
>JBLIMF010000071.1:0-12518 GCA_047638615.1 Gammaproteobacteria bacterium | reverse complement strand
GAGGTCAAAACCGTAGCGAACGTCGATGACGACGTCATGACCGTGCTGGTCCTCTTGGCCACCGACGAGTTTGTCGTGCTTGATCCGTGTAACGATTCCACCCCATTCGTCGTCAAGGTCAGTGAGCTCATCGAGTATCGCAAGTTTGATGCCGATGAAGTCTTCGATGCCATCTGATTGAACAACTGTCTTGTCCCCTAGCGTGGCATTGTGGTTGACACGGCGCCTTCGTTGTTTTCGAGAGTTGGATCGAGTGACGAGGAGCGGATGGCGTTTTTCGAACGTCTCGTCGACGCCTTCTACGAAGGCGTAGCGACTGATGAGGTTTTGCTCCCGCTCTACCCTGAGCAACCTGATCTGACTGGTGCACGCCACCGGCTCACATTGTTCCTTGCCCAGTACTGGGGAGGCCCGCACACCTACATGGAAGAGCGTGGGGATCCGAAGCTCCGGATGCGGCACTTCCCGTTCCATGTCGGCCCGCTTGAGCGCGACCGCTGGCTGGTGCACATGGCAGCCGCCGTCGAACGCACATGTGCCGACGAATCGATCGTCGATGAAATCGCTGACGAAATGATGGCGTATTTCGTGCCGGCGGCCGAACACCTCCGGAACGACACCGGGCTCCCGATTAGCTCGGCGAGCTACCCGCGGGCCTAACTCAACGGCAGAGGGTTGTACATTCGATCCTTACATGGCTGCCATCGACGTCACTGATCTCCACAAGCACTACGGCTCCAATCACGCTGTCGACGGGGTGTCGTTCCACGTCAACCAGGGCGAGGTCTATGCCTTGCTCGGTGAGAACGGCGCCGGCAAATCGACCACGGTCGAGATTCTGGAAGGACACCGTGAGCCATCCTCCGGCTCGGTGAGCGTGCTCGGCGTTGATCCCGCACAGGCTGATCGAGAGTTTCGCGACCGCATCGGCATCGTTCTGCAGTCGTCGGGAGTCGAAACTGAATTCACCGTGCGCGAAGTCATCGACCTGTACTCCAGCGCTTACAGCAACCCCCGCTCGCTCGACGAAGTTGTTGGACTGACCGGGCTCGACGAGAAGGTTGACGAACGAGTTGGATCACTGTCCGGCGGTCAGAAGCGACGAGTCGACCTTGCACTCGGGATTGTCGGCCGCCCGGAAATGCTCTTCCTCGACGAACCGACCACGGGGTTCGACCCATCTGCGCGGCGTAAGTCGTGGGACCTCATCGAGGCTTTGATCGCCGATGGCACCACGGTGCTGTTGACGACGCACTATCTCGACGAAGCGGAGCATCTTGCCGATCGGGTCGGTGTGCTGATGCAGGGCCGCATGGTGGCTGAAGGCGCACCAGCAGAGTTGGCCAACCGCGTGAGCGGGACCATTGTTTCCTTTGATGTGCCTGATTCGATTTCGCTCGACTCCGCAAGGAGCCTGTTCGCCAAAGTGCTGGGTGCCGATGTGAGCATGTCGGGTCGTCTCGTCGAGGTGCGTGTCGATGAGCCGACCGTTGCGGTTCATCGGCTGACCGGTTGGGCCATCGAGCGGTCGGTCGAACTCGAAGGGCTGAGTGTGCGGCGGGCATCACTCGAAGATGTGTTCCTCCAACTCACTGGTCAATACGGCTCGGGGAGCGGATCGTGAGCGGCTTTCCGTCGAATGCCGCTCTGGTGATCCGCCAGACGCGGTACCAACTGAAGTTCTTCACCCGAGTGCCGATCGCACTGTTTTTTACGCTGTTGCTCCCGATCGTCATGCTCATTTTGTTCAACGCGCTGTTTGGTGACGACGTCGTCTGCGGTGACGATGCGTGCACGCCGGGGAACCGCTGGCCGGTGAGCCAGTTCTACACCGGCGGTCTCGCTGCTTACACCGCTGTGTCGGCCACGTTTACCAACCTTGCCAACATGGTCCCGCTGCGACGCGACGAGGGGGTGCTGAAGCGGTGGCGCGGTACGCCGCTTCCGACCTGGATCTACATTGCTGGGTTCGTGCTGTCGGCAGTGGTCATTGCGCTGGCCGGCGTGTTGATGATGCTGACCATGGGTGTTGTCTTCTATGACCTGTCAATCAACTGGGCGAAGATGCCTGCGGCCGTGGTGACCTTCATTGTCGGCGTGTCGTCGTTCGCGGCGCTGGGAATGGCCTTGGCTTCGCTGGTCAAATCGGCCAGTTCGGCTTCGGCTGCGGCAAACGCAGTGATCTTGCCGCTCGCATTCATCTCTGACGTGTTCGTGGTGAGTGACCGAGAGAATAGTTTCTTGAACTCTGTCGGCAACTTCTTCCCATTGAAGCCGTTCGTCAATGCGTTCCAAGATTGCTTCTCGCCCGTCGTTGATGGTCCAGCGTTCAACCCCGGATCGCTTGCCTTCATTGCTGCATGGGGCCTTGTCGGCTTGTTCATCGCAATCAAGAAGTTCCGATGGGAGCCGAGTGGCTCAGCACCTCGCGGTCGCCGCTCGCGGGCAGCGGCAGCCGAAGCCGCCGGCTGATAACTACGAGTAGACGATCGTGCGGTGGCCGTGGACTGCGACCTTGTGTTCGAGGTGAGCGCGAACCGCCCGAGAGAGCACGAGCGTCTCGACGTCACGCCCCCGTGCAGTGAGCTGCTGGACGTTTTCGCGATGCGTCACGTGGGCTGTGTCTTGAGCGATGATCGGGCCCTCGTCGAGATCGGCAGTTGCGTAATGAGCTGTCGCACCGATCAGCTTGACGCCGCGCTCGTGTGCCTGGCGATACGGGTTCGCCCCGACGAATGCGGGCAGGAATGAGTGGTGGATGTTGACGATTCGCATCGGGTGTTGCGACACGAAGTTGTCGCTGAGGATCTGCATGTAGCGAGCCATGACAGTCAACTCGACACCGTGTTCGGCGAGTGTGGTGAGTACCTGGCGTTCCTGCTCAGGCTTCGTGTCCTTGGTGACCGGAAGGTGCACGAACGGGAGGCCCATGTGCTCGACGATGTCTCGATGATCGGGGTGATTCGAGATGACGACACGTAGATCCATCGGCATTTCGCCGCTGTGCCATCGTGTGAGCAGGTCGTAGAGGCAGTGCGGTTGCTTCGAACACATGATTGCTGTGGGGATCGATACCGAGTTGTCGCGAAGGTCGACGGACATGGCAAACCGATCGGCGACTGCTTGGAATGCAGCGAGGAAGTCGGCGGCGGATCGATCGTTGGTCAGCTCGAACTCGATGCGTTGGAAGAACACCGAACCATCACCCCCAACGGCGCCCTTGACGTACTGCTCGGCGTGGATGATGTTGCCGCCCTGGCCGGTAATGAACTCCGCGGTCGCGGCGACAACACCGAATCGATCGGGGCAGGAAAGCAACAGGACGTGCGACATCACGCCTTTCTATCGACTCCCGCCGTCGGTGGCGCGGTGACCTCAGTCCGGCTGGTCGACTGGACGAAATGCCCAGCAGACCACGGCGGTGGCTGCCGCTGCGTTGAGTGAGTCGACGTCGCCCGCCATCGGGATCCGTACTGGCGTGGCGATGTCGAGGAGTTCTGCGCTGAGCCCGCTGCGCTCCGAGCCAATCAGTACAGCGACTTGTTCACCAGGACGGACAGTGTCGAGCGGGACGGCCGACGGGTCGGGTGTCATGGCGTATAACTCGAAGCCCTCGAGCGCACGGAGTTCGTCGGCAAGGTGACGTGTTCGAACGTGGGGGAGCGTGAATGCCGTACCCATGGCGACCCGGAGAGCCCGGCGGGCGAGGGGATCAGCGCTCGTGTGGTCGAGTACGAGGCCGTCCCAACCCATTGCGGCAGCGTTTCGTACGATCGATCCGACGTTGGCCGGGTTGTCGACCGCTTCGGCAACGACGAGGCGCCGTGCCGTGCGTGCCATTTCGTGGAGCTTTGGGCGAGCCGGGCGTTCAAAAAGGGCAAGAATCGAGAGGGGGAGACCGACCTGGTCGATTCGGGCCCGTACTGCAGGTCCACCGGCGTAGACGGGGCAGTCGAGGAGCGAGGCGACCTCGGGAACACGCTCGATGTCGACCAGCGCGGCGGTCGGCACGCAGCCTGCTGCGAGCGCCCGTTTGACGACCAGGTCACCCTCGGCGAGGAACAGGCCAGCACCGGCATCGTCGCGTTTTTGGGAACGGCTTGCAAGCGCTCGCTCGTTCACCCTGAACTGGGCGAAGCGCGGGTCATCCGGATCGTCAATCAGCTCCATCTGACGAGTCTCACGGCTTGCGTCGAAGATTCCGCGGACTGGCCAACGAGAACTTCGACGTAAACCGTGGCTGGGTGGTCGGTTGGCTGGGTGGTCGGTTGGCTGGGGTGGTCGGTTGGCTGGGTGGGGTGGGGCTAGAAGTGGTACGGATGCGCGGAGAAATCGGCGTCGCGTTTCTCGAGGAAGCTGTCGCGCCCCTCGGCGGCCTCGTCGGTGCCGTAAGCGAGGCGGGTCGCTTCGCCTGCAAAAATCTGCTGGCCGACGAGGCCGTCGTCGATCAGGTTGAACGAATATTTCAGCATGCGCTGAGCGGTAGGGCTCTTGGCACAGATCTTCTTGCCCCATTCGAGTGCGGTGGCCTCAAGCTCGTCATGCGGAACAGACCTGTTGACCGCACCCATGGCGACCATGTCGTCGGCGCTGTATTCATCGCCGAGGAAAAAGATCTCACGGGCGAACTTCTGGCCGACTTGGCGAGCGAGGTATGCCGAACCGAAGCCGCCATCGAAGCTGGCGACGTCGGCGTCGGTCTGCTTGAACTTGGCGTGCTCGGTGCTTGCCAATGTGAGGTCGGACACGACGTGTAGCGAATGTCCACCGCCGGCAGCCCAGCCGGGAACAACGCAAATGACGATCTTGGGCATAAAACGAATCAGCCGTTGTACTTCGAGGATGTGGAGGCGCCCGGCCCGGCCCGGCATGATTGCGTCAGCGGTGGTTCCAATATTGCCGTCGGCATCTTCGGCGGCGTACTTATAACCGTCCTTTCCACGGATGCGTTGGTCGCCACCGGAACAGAACGCCCAGCCACCGTCTTTGGGCGACGGACCGTTGCCGGTCAAGAGGACGCAGCCGACGTCTGTCGACATGCGGGCGTGGTCGAGTGCCGTAAACAACTCATCGACGGTGTTCGGTCGGAACGCGTTGCGGATCTCGGGTCGGTCAAATGCAATGCGCACGACGCCGGCGTCGACGGCACGGTGATAGGTGATATCGGTAAATGTGAAGCCGTCGACTGCGTTCCAGGCGGAGGGATCGAAGATTTCCGAGACGCTGGACTGTTGATCGGAATGGTCGGGGGAGCTGTTCGCCATCTGTCCATCTTGCCCGCTGGGGTACCGTCTGCACATGTCCCACGCGGAAATCAACGGTCAAAGGATCTACTTCGAAGACACGGGTGGCAATGGCCCGCCGGTGATCTTGGCTCACGGGTTCCTGATGGACAGCGAAATGTTTGCTCCGCAGGTCGCAGCGTTGCGACAGACTCACCGAGTGATCACCTGGGACGAGCGCGGCTTCGGCCAGACCGAGTTTGATGGCGAGCCATTCAGCTACTGGGATTCTGCCGCCGATTGCCTTGCTCTCCTCGACCATCTCGGTATCGATCGGGCTGTGGTTGGCGGGATGAGCCAAGGTGGATTCTTGTCGCTCCGAGTAGCGCTCACCGCACCTGATCGCGTGCGGGGCCTCATCCTGCTCGATACACAGGCTGGTGTCGATGACGCTGAGACCAAAGTTGCGAACGACGGCATGAACCATGTGTGGCTGAGCGAGGGGCCAGAGAGCGGCCTCGCCGAAATCGTCGCATCGATCATCATCGACGATCCCGACTGCAGCCCGGCGTGGATCGCCAAGTGGATTGCTCGTCCGAAGGAGGCGTTTGCGCAGCCCTACCAGTGCTTGACGACTCGTGATGACATCACCGATCGGCTCGGTGAAATTACTTGCCCCGCAGTCATTGTGCACGGAACTGAAGACACTGCAATCACGATGGACCGCGCCGAGATTTTGGCTGACGGCCTCGTCGGTTGTTCTGGGGTGGTCAAGGTCAGTGGTGCGCACGCAGCGAACTTGACGAACCCCGTGCCCGTCAATGCGGCAATTGTCGACTTCCTGACCGGCCTTGCGGCCTGAGCGCGGCGATCACATGGCATCCATTCAAATTTTCGGTGTCGAAGGCTTGCCTGAAATTAATCAGGGCGTTGATCTCGCAGAGATGGTTCACGCTGCGGCGGCGGCTCAGGGCGACCCGATTGCCGACGGTGACGTCGTGGTGATCACCTCGAAGATCGTTTCGAAGGCCGAAGGCTGCAGCGTCGAACTTGCCGACGTCGACGCGTCCGAGTTCGCCACCACGTGGGCTTCCAAATGGGACAAGGACCCGCGACTGGTCGAGGTGGTGTTACGCGAATCGAAGCGCATCATCCGCCAGATCGGGCCGGTGCTCATCACTGAAACGCATCACGGTTTCTGTTGTGCCAATTCCGGCGTCGATCAGTCGTCATCGGGCGCCGAGGGGCGAATCTTGGTGCTGCCGAAGGACCCCGATGCCTCGTGTCGAGCTCACCGAGCACGGTTCGCCGAGTTGGGAGTCGACGTGGCCGTCATCATGAGCGACACCTTTGGTCGCCCATGGCGCGAAGGCCAAACCGACGTGGCCATTGGCATTGCGGGAATGAATCCGCTGCACAGTTACATCGGCGAAGTCGACCCGCACGGTCACGAGTTCCACGTGCAGGAGCTGTGTATTGCCGATGAACTCGCTGCGGCGGGGGAGTTGGTCAAGGGAAATACGAGCCGTGTCCCGGTCGCAGTCATTCGGGGTCGGGAGTGGGAGCGCGACGACGACGCTTCCATGGCGCCCGTTCTCCGTGACAGCGAAAAGGACTTGTTCCGCTAGATGTCGGTTGATCAGTGCTGCGATGCAAGCTCGGCACGAAGAAGCGACGCACGCGTACCTGACCGTCCGCACTGCCAATGCTGCTGCACGCAGCCTCTACGCCTCGCTCGGCTTCACAAAAGAACGTCTCCTCCTCCCGATGGGGCGCGACTTCACGCTCACGTCAGAGTCAGCAGAGTGAGCCAAATTCGAGACCGCTACTTACCCCCATCGCTGAGTAACGGACTCAGTTTCGGTACGTAGTGGCTCGGGAGCTGAAATTGGGATCGGCTTGACCTGCTGGTGAGGAGAGGGCGTTTCCATTATGGGAAACGCAACGTGGGACTTCAGCCGAGAAGGTCTTTGGTGATGCCGTAGAAGTATTCGGCGGACATGCCAATCGACTCGATGTCGATGCGCTCATCGTTGCCATGGAATCTGGCACCGAACGTGGCGAAGTCCATTTTTCCGGAGAACAAGCCGGCGCCGTAGGCAATGCTGCCGCGCTCGCGGTAAAAGCGTGCATCGGTCCCGCCGGTGATCAGGCCGGGAATGAGTTTCGCTCCGGGGTAGGCGATCTGGGTGTGTTTGGTGACAGCGTCCCAGAGCGGGTTGCCGGGACCGTAGTCGCATGTGGTCGGATTGGAGCTTTGGAGTTCGCTGACCTCGACGTGATCGTAGAGGTCGCCAATGGCATCGCGAAGGTGCTGCTCGACGTCATCTTTCGTGGTGCCGGGAACGGTGCGGATATCGACATCGATGTCGATGACGTCGGGAATCGTGTTGGTCTTCTGGCCGCCGTGGACGACGTTGGGTGAGAACGTCGTGTGGGTCAGCGCATGGCAGGTGCGTGCCATCCCCGGCGGCAGGTCTTTCAACGTGTCCCAGATCTTGTCTGATGACTTGAGGGCATCGCGGAGTTCGTCGGGCAAGCCGAACGCATCGACCTGGGCTTCCCAGATGTCGTCGATGTGCGCCGATGGGCGATAGTCGGCGATCCGGCGCACGATCTCGGCAGCTTTGATCAGAGCGTTGTCTGAACCGAATGGCATTGACCCGTGACCAGGCGTGCCCTTCACTCGGAGGCGGCGCCACGCCAAGCCCTTCTCGCCGACGTTTACAGTGACGGTTCGGCTGCCGTGGTCGTCGACTGTCGACCAACCTCCGAGTTCGGTCAGAACATGATCGGCGCGCATGTCATCCCAGTGATGCTCGGCCATCCATTCGGCACCCCAGACGCCTCCGGCTTCTTCGTCAGCGACACCGAAGTAAATCAGGTCACCCTTGGGCTTGAAGCCTTCGTTAGCGAGTTGGCGGAACACGACCGCCATGGTTGAGGTGAGATTGAGCATGTCGACCGTACCTCGGCCCCAGATCTCACCGTCGATGATGTCGGCTGCGAACGGATCGTGGGTCCACCCATCTCGGTTGACTGGCACCACGTCGGTATGACCCATGAGGCAGAGAGAGGGGGCGTTCGGATCTGAACCTGCGATCCGAGCAATCATCGAGTCGCGGCCCGGGCGCGGTGTGTAGGTCTGGATGTCGACGCCGGTGCCTTCGAGATAGTTCACCAGGATGTCGGAGTTCCGTGTCTCGTTACCGGAATCGGGGGTTCCATCGTTGACGCACTCGCTCCGAATCAGCGCCTGGAGCAGCTCGACGGATGGTCCAGTGAATTCAGCGGCGGACGTCATGTGGCTGAACGTAGCAGCCGATCAGGCCTCTCGACCTGCTGCCCTGCGCGAGATCAGTCGACGCGATCAGACCAGGGGATCTGGGGGTTCGATGCCGGTGAGAATGTCGCAACGCAAACCAGCCCGCTGAGTGAGTTCGTCGACCTGGGACCGCGTCAGTGCAGCGTTGGCGACGAGATGTGGATCCGGGTGCTCTGCTACCGCAGGCCGATCGAACACGTGCGTCGTCACGCCGATCACGCCGGAGGGGCCGATGATGACATGGTCGATGTGGCCCAACTTGCCTTCGGAGATTCCGAGGCTCACGCTACGACATTTGCACCGTCGACTCAGCGAAACGGGGACCATCGACGCAGAGGGCAAGCCGGTGGTCCTCTCACCGCTACTCCTGGACAGGAAGCACTAGTCGAGCTTGCGGATCGGGGTTGATCCGTGGTCGTGCGGAACGAGGCGCACGTGGGTGTCGGTGACCATTGCCGAGTCGGAGCTGACAATGACCGGGTTGAGATCGAGGAGCGCCACCGTGGGGTGATCTGATGCGAGAAGCGCTGCGAGGCAGATTGTTTCAACCAGCCGAGACGCGTCGATTCCAGCCGCCTCAAGTGCGGCTGCGGCCTTCGTCTCAGCGAGCATCGCTTTGGCTGCGGAGCGCGAGACCGGGGCGACACGCGTTGTGCGATCGTCAATGACGTCTGCCTGGGCCCCGCCGAGCCCAACCGACACGATCACCCCGAGCCGATCGTCGTGTTCGCAGCGGATCCGGACATCGAACCCAGGGCTGCTCATCTTCTGCACGGTGAAGGGTTCGGCACCGTCACCGAGCGACCGCTGCATCTGCTCGATCGACTGCACAACGTCGTCGTCTTCGGTCAAATCGAGTGCGATTCCCGCCTTGACGGACTGGCCAACGGCGCGCTGTGCTGCTTTGACCGCAACCGGGTAGCCGATGGTGTTGGCAACAGCGATTGCAGTGTCGGCCGTGGCTGACAGTGCACGAGGCATCGTGATGCCGTACGACGCCAACAGTTCGCCGGCCTGCTCGGCCGACAACTCGGCCTCGGTGCCCGGCACCTGTTCGATCGCGGCGGCCGCCAATGCGCGTTCGATCAGTTGACGGGCCGACTCCGGGTCGATTTTGGCGACAGGAGTATCTTCCGTCAGCGTTTCTTGAGCGAGCCAGCGGCTGTACGCATGTGAGCGCCCGAGGACGGCAGCTGCCTGTTCGGGGAACGCGAACGCCGGGACGTCTGACCCGGGTTGAACCGGCCCGTCGGCGCCGCCAAGGAGAACGGCCAGCACCGGCTTGGTGTCGCTGACTGCATGTCGAGAGATGGCGTCGGCGGTCGCCGAGTCGACATCGGAAGCAACAGCAGGAGCGTGGATGACCATGAGGCCGTCGACGTTGTCAGATGCAAGCGCTGTCGTCATTGCTGTGACGAACTCGTCGTCGGTTGCTTCAACAGCAAGCTGGTGAACGGTTCCACGCAACCCTGCGGTCGCGAGCGCAGCCGCTGCGAGCGTTGCCGGGCTTCGAGAGTTGGTGATGATCGTGATATCGGGGCCTCGAAGTACGGGCTGGGTGGCTAGTACGCGTGCTGTATCGATCAGGGCGTGCACCGTCGGCACCTCGATCAATCCGGCCTGTTGGAACAGTGCGCTACCGAGGGTGCCATCGGCTGCCACCCCGGTGCGGACAGCAACGATCGGCCTGGTCAGCGACACCCTTCGGGCGATTCGAGCAAATTTGCGCGAATTGCCGAACGACTCGGTGTACATCGCAATGACTCGAGTGTTGTCGTCGTCCTCCCAGAACTGGAGGAGGTCGTTACCTGAGATGTCGCTCTTGTCGCCGAGGGACACGAACCACGAGACGCCCAATCCGACGTTGTCTGCGTGCCGGAGCACGGAGCCGCCGAGCGAACCGGACTGCAACGAGATTGCGACGTGGCCGTCTGGCAGCGTGACGTTGACCAGTGCTGCTTGGAGTTTGGTGTCGACGTGCGGAGACGCAACTCCCATGCTCGCCGGGCCAATGATGCGCAAACCGTTGCGTCGCGCCCGGAGGACAAGTGCATCGACGTCGATTCCGGAGCCGTCGATATCAGTGACGACGATTGCACCGCGCATCAATTTTGCGATGCATCCGTCGATGGTTGCTTCCAACTGCGTTGGAGGAACCGCGATAATCGCGAGCGAGACGTTGTCGGGGAGTTCGTCAACCGAGTTGTAGCAGCGTCGATTTGAGAGTTCGGTGTGGTGAGGGTTGACCGGATACGCAGGAACGTCAACGCTGTCGATGACGTGGTTCCAGAGTGCTTCACCGACACTGTTTGGCCGGTTCGAAGCACCAATCACAGCGATCGCCTTGGGGAGCAGCAATCGGGCGACGGCGCGAGAATCGGAGCGCTGCTCGCGACGTTCGACACTGTCGAGGAACTCGTCGGTGTTAGCCAGATCCCAGTCGAGGTCGACGACGCCGGAGTCGAAGCGGCGTTGCAATGGCCAGCCGGCTTTCGAAAAGACGGCGAGCATGCCGCGGTTGTCGCCGAGGACCTCGGCAGTAAACCGCTCGATCCCGTTGGACTGAGCAATAGCGGCGAGGTGTTCGAGGAGCAGCGTGGCAATACCTCGCCCGTGGAACTCGTCGTCAACCATGAACGCGGCCTCCGCCTCGTTGCGTCCGGGCCAGCGTTCATAACTCGCCCAGGCAACGAACTGGTTTTGCGATTCGACTGCAAGCGCGACACGGTTGACCATGTCGATGTCAGTGAAGTGCTCGAGTTCGCGAAGGTTCAGTTCGGGCTTGGGTGAGAAGTATCGGCGGTAGATGCTCTCGGGTGATTGGCGTTGATGGAAGTTGGCCAAAGCAGCTTTGTCATGAGTCGTCAGCGGCCTGATGAAGGCAGTGTCACCGCTGCCCAGTACGACTGATGTCGCCCACTTCGAGGTGGTGACGTCGGGTGGGGCGCTGGCGTCGGTCACCGGGCCAGCATGTCACCTCATTCACACACCTGTGTCGGGCGAAGGGCGATTGCCTACAATGTTCACGTGGGAGTGCCGATCGCCGTCTTCACTTCAGCCGAGCTCGACATGCACAGCGCCCCGGCGGGTCATCCTGAGTGCCCAGCACGCCTCGATGCGGCGCTGGCCGGTATTTCTGAAGCCGGATTACTCGGCGCTGTCGAATTCCGAGTGCCTCGGCTGGCAACCGCTGCTGAGATCAGCGCGGCGCACACGGTGGAACATGTGGCACTGATCAAGGGCATCGCCGAACGCGGTGGCGGGATGATCGACGGTGACACGTTTATGGCGCCGGGATCTTGGACCACGGCAAGCCGCGCTGTTGGCGCTGTGCTCGATGGCGTCGATGCGTTGCGCGCCGGTGAGTGCGATGTCGCCTTTGCTGCGAGCCGTCCGCCCGGCCACCATGCAGCGGCTGATCAGGCAATGGGCTTTTGTCTCTTCAACAACGTCGCTGTCGCCGCTGCGCTCCTGGCCCAGCAGGGCGAGCGCGTTGCGATCGTCGACTGGGACGTTCATCATGGCAACGGCACACAGGACATCTTCTACGACGACCCGCGCGTGCTGTACGTGTCGACGCACGAGTCGCCGCTGTATCCCGGCACCGGGCGTGCCAACGAAACCGGTGGGCCGAATGCCCCGATGTCGAATCTCAACTTGCCGTTTCCGAGCGGCACGCGCGGTGACGTCTTTCGGCGTGCAGTCGACGAAGTCATTGCACCAGTTGTCGCTCGCTTCGCACCAGACTGGCTGTTCATTTCGGCCGGGTTCGACGGGCACCGAGCCGATCCGCTCGCAGGGCTCGAACTGACTTCTGCCGACTTCGCCGACCTTGCCGTTCGCCTCCAGGCATTGGTGCCAGCGGGGCGCACGCTGGTTGCGCTTGAGGGCGGGTACGACCTCGAAGCGCTGGCCTATTCGACCGGAGCCACGCTGTCGGCTTTGATTGGGGAGCCGTATCGGCCTGAGCT
>JBLIMF010000070.1:0-12528 GCA_047638615.1 Gammaproteobacteria bacterium | reverse complement strand
TCTGCGCTCTGGCGCGACTGTTCGGTGGGCTGCTCTTGGACATCATCAGCAGCACCGCCAAGGACCAGTCGCCATCGACGGCGGCGCTCGGAGTCGGAAACCCGAGCGAGTGTCTCCGTCATAGCACGGCCCCTCGATCAGGCATCTCAGCCAGCTGCCCGCTGCATTCGTCGACCAGTTGGCCGGGGCCAATACCGAGCATGCATCGCACGGTGGCCAGGACTTCGGCGGAGCGCCAGACGTCAACGTCGGTCCCGAAGCCAGTCGTTCGCCGAGGCGCCTGATCGAGGAGCAGTGCCATGATTTGTCGGCGCTCGGCTGCTTCGAATGCTCCGAAGGTCCGACGCAGGAGAACAAAAACCGAATCGAACGCTGCAGGTGCCAGCGACGACAACCAACGATCGACCACACCGAGTAGGTCAGCGTCATGCACCAGGACCGTGCCGGAGCCAGCAAGAAACCCTTCGATGAATGCAGCGCCGGTGGCCGGTGGCGTTCCGCCTGACAGCGCCTGTCCCAACCGTTGCTCGACATCGCGCATCGTCCAGGCACCACCGTCGTGCAGCAGCCGGGTCGCTCGTCCTTGCACCAGGCCGTGGCCAGAACGGACTCCCGCCAGCTGTGCGAGCACGTCGGGGAGCGCCCGGTCTCGCGCCCGGTGCGAGAGGACGGCCAGCGCTGCCTGGACGCCAGTCAGTCGTTCGACCATCACTGCTGCGCTCTCGTCGTCGAGTTGGCGGCACGCCACCCCGACACCGGCGAGGATCCGCACGATGATCCCGTCGAACACCGAACGCATCGACGACGCATCGGTTTGGCGGACATCTCCGTACCGCAGCGCGTTGGCCAACGGCACCACAGCGTCCATCAGTTGTCCAACATCGGGATCGGTTGCTGCGCGCTCGGCAAACAGCACGACACATGGCTCGACGGCGTCGGGCAGGTCGCCGAACAGCGCCGATTCGAGGACACCGACCAGATCGGCCAGGCCTTTCGCCGCGCGGCCACGCTCGATCAGGCGGTTGGTCGCTGCCGACGCAACGGTCGTGCCGTAGCCCGACTGCTCGACCAGGCGCACCGACAACTCGGGCTCCCAGGCGAGACGCCACGTCTCACGGAAGGTGCCAGACGAGCCCCGCCCTTCCTCGGGCACACCCCAGGGCACACCGAGAGCCAGCAGCCGATGCAGCAGATGCGACTTACGCAGCCCAGTCGGCGTGCGCAGATCGACCTCGACGGTGCGCGCTGCAGCTTCGGGTTTCAGCCGAGCCGCCTTCTGCGCCGACGCGAGGTCGCGGGCGAGCGGAACTTGCGGGGCCGATTCAGGCACCGACCCGAGGGCATCGCCCACGACGAGTTCGTTGTACACCAAATCGAGGCCACCCATCACAGCCTCGGCTGCGTCGAGTACCTCGGCCAACCCGGGGCGCGGCCGGTTGCGCATTGCCGCGAGCGTGTTGGCGAGTCGGGTGCCCCCAATCAGGTGGTCAGGTGATGCCGCGTGACCGCGGGCGCGCAACACGTGTGCTGCGTCGACGAAGAATCGGGTGACTCCGTCGGGGCCCGGATGGCGGAACATGTGGTCGTACCAGCCGGGGCTGCCGACCCCAGCGCCGTAGCCCGATGACTGTGTGAGCCTGCGATGGGTCCAGGGCACCCATGCTGCTGCGACCTTGGCTTTCGGCATCCCGCGCAGCGTTGCCGTGTCAGCTTTGGCCGGATGGGCGTCGAGATCGAACGCTGGTACGTGCCACGCACCACAGATCACGGCGATTGTTTCGTGGCCGTCTTTCTTGGCCAGACGTACCGCTCGCCGCATGTGCGCCTCTCGACGCTCTTCGCCTTGCGACGGAATCGTGCCGTGCCGCGCTGCGGCCATTGCCTCAGCAACTGCTGCGAAGGCAGGGGGTCCGTCACCACGATGCTCGATGACATCTTCCCACCACCGTTCCGGATCGTCGTCGCCTGCCGCCATGGCGAGCGCGCGAAGCGGGTCGGGCGGTGCCTCATCGACGACGACTCCTCCACCGAGCGTCGGGGCCTCGTCACGAGTTGCGCCGGCGAAGGTGTTCGCAAGTGGCAAGTCGATGGCGCGGACTTCGATGCCTCGCTCGTTCGCCCATGCGATGCCTTGCCACTCGGGGCTAAACGATGCGAAGGGGGCAAAGATCGCCCGGGCCGGTTCAGCGACGACGTAGCCGAGTAGGGCAACCGGCGCAAGGAGTTCGGGGTGGCCAATCCACGACAGCGTCGACTGCACATCCGCCGGAGCCTCGACGAGGACAATCGACGGCTGGATCGCAGCGAGCGCAGCCAACACCGACCGTGCCGATCCCGGCCCATGGTGGCGGATCCCCAACAAGTGAACAGCAGGCAAGTGAACAGCAGGCAAGTGAACAACAGGCGCGGGGGGTTCGTTCACTTGCCCACCGTTCACGAGTCGAGCGCGCGACACGCCTCGTAAAAGTCGCCCCAGTCGGCACGGTCGGCAACCACGCCCTCGAGGTACTCGCGCCACACGACGCCATCGTTGACCGGGTCACTGACGACGGCGCCAACGATGCCGCCAGCAATGTCGGTGGCGCGCAGCTCACCGTCGCCGAAGTGGGCAGCCAAGGCGAGGCCGTTGGTGACGACTGAAATCGCCTCGGCGGTCGACAGTGTGCCGGTTGGGACTTTGAGGCTCGTCCGCTGGTCGGCAGTCATCCCTGAACGCAGCTCACGGAACACGGTGACAACACGCCTGATCTCGTCCTCGGCAGCAGGCACCTCGGGAAGTGCCAGCGCGACACCCAGTTCAGCGACGCGTCGACTGACAATCGAAATTTCTTCTTCGGCCGTGGCGGGGAGCGGAAGCACGACCGTGTTGAATCGACGGCGCAACGCGCTCGACATGTCGTTCACGCCACGGTCGCGGTTGTTGGCCGTGGCAATCAGGTTGAAGCCTCGGATCGCTGCGATCTCGCTGCCGAGTTCCGGCACCGGGAGCACCTTCTCCGACAGAACAGTAACGAGCGCGTCCTGAACTTCGGGCGGCATGCGGGTGAGCTCTTCGACACGTACCATCGCACCGCGCTGCATACCGCGATAAACAGGCCCCGGAACGAGCGCCTCGGTTGATGGCCCTTCAGCGAGCAAACGCGCATAGTTCCAGCCGTACCGCAGCGTTTCCTCGGTGGTCCCAGCCGTGCCCTGGATCAGCAGTGTTGAATCGCCGCTGATCGCAGCAGCGAGGTGCTCGCTCACCCAAGTCTTGGCCGTTCCGGGTACACCGAGCAGCAGCAGAGCCCGGTCGGTGGCAAGCGTCGCCACAGCGATCTCGATGAGCCGCTGCTGGCCAACATACTTCGGCGAAATGACCGAGCCATCGGCGAGCTCACCGCCTAAGACATACTTGACGACCGCCCACGGTGACATCTTCCAACCAGGCGGCCGAGGACGATCATCGATTGCACTCAGTGCCGACAATTCGTGGGCGAACTGCTGCTCAGCGTGTGGCCGCAGGATTTCAGAGTCGCTCATCAACGCCGACGTTAGTGATCCGTTGTCACAATGAGCACGGCAGATGGCCGATCACGCAGATCTGCTGCGACAATAACGTAATGCCTGCCATCAGCGCTCGGGGTGCGAAAAAACTTCAAGATGAACTCGAGAACTACGCACTCTCGATGCCCGAGGCGTGGTTCGACACTCCTTGGGACGACGAACGCGTCACGAAAGTCCGCAAGAAGATCTTCGCGATCTACGGCAACCAGGACCGTCCGAGCATCGGCGTCAGGCTCAAAGAGTCGCACGACGAGGCCGCAGCACTCGACGGCGCTGCCCCAATGCAGTACGACACCGGCTGGACCGACATTCCCATCACCGGGCTCGACAACAACATGAGCGCACGGTTGCACGACCTGATCGAAGAAAGCTTCCGGCTCATCGCGCCACAGGCCCTGATTGATCAGCTCGACGAAGAGCTCACCGACTGAACACTCTGGCTCGTTGTTGCCCGCCTGTTGCTGCCGGCCGGTCAGGTCGACAGTTCGTCAAGCATGCGATGCCGAGTCGTCGCCAGATCAGCAAGCACCGTGGCGAGCCCGTAGCCAGGTGACATTGAGTCGACGGCGCCCAAGATGTCGGCGATGTCGAGCAATGCATCGGCACGAACTCGAGCGAGCAGGTTGATCAGCATTGCTCGGTGCGGATGGCCAAGGGTGCCGTCTTCGAGCGACTGCGCAAGTTCGCCTCCGCTCTCGGCCCCGGGCCATTCGATGAGCTGAGCGAGTTCGGGCGCGATCGGCAGGTCTGGTAGTTCAGACAGCGCATCGGGTGTGACCGTGGCGTTCGGGTGGCGGGCCGCGAGGTCGGGCACGTGCCCGACGAGCCAGCGGCCGGTCGATCCAGCGCCGACCATGACGCGCGTCCGACGCACCGGATCCGAGCGGTGCCGGATCAGCATGGCAGGCAGCAACTCCGGCGCAATGCGCCAGCGCGCTCTCACGAGCGTCAGCATCCATTCGTCTTCGAGCACAGGCCACGATGCGGTGATGTGATGCCAGCGATCGACCGCAGCCGGCACGCAGGATCGCCGATCGTCGCTGTCCGGCATCGCCAGCTCGTCGAGCAGTGGCCCAGGAACCACGCCGGCACGCCGCACTGCGGTGGTTGCAGCAACCTGGGCAAGCATCCGTTCAGACGCCGACGTCCGTGCAGTGTCGGCCACCAGATCAGCAATCAGCTCAGGTGCCTCGGGCGGCTCGCGTCGATCGGTGCCAAGCAGTGCCGTCGTGACCAGCGCCTGCCAGTGCTCATCGACTGACTTCATGCAGTGCTCACAAACGATGTGTTGGCACGCGGACCAATATCGACGGTCCGGTCGGGCAGGTGGATCGAAAGTGGCACAACTCCGTGCGGCGTCCACTCTACGGTGAGGTCGACCGAGCGGCCCTCCGACACTGCGAGCAGCATGGCGAGGCCGGCGTCGACCTGACGTGTGGCCGCGTCGACAACGGGCAGGCTGCCGGTTGCATCAGCGAGCGCCCACACCCCTGCTGACCGAGCAAGACGCGCCCGAATAGTGACGGGGAGCCGATCGAGCCAGGGCTCGGCGACGAGCATCGACCCGATCTCGTCACAGCCTTCGGCGATCGTCTGCGACGGCGGCGTGACCGGGTCGACCGGCAATGCATGTCGGGTACCGACAAGCGACCGCAGTGCGGGCCCCGGGTAGCGGTGCAGGTCGGCATGGAGTGAGGTCCCAACGTTCAGCGACGTGTCGAGGCTCTGCTGGTAGGCAGCAAACGACAGACAGAGCGCCCATTTTCCCGACGATGTCCCGCGCAACCAATGCCGACGGACTTCGATGCGGTCCTCGCGCACGTCGCTGCGCCCGGCCACGACCCAGTAGTCGGTGTCCGGCACGCCGGCAAGAACATCGGCCTGCTTGACCTGCCAGCCAATTGACGTGGCAACGGCATCAGCGAGCGGTCCCGGCAACGAGCCGAGGTGGCGACCGGCTTGCGAGAGCAGGTGGAGCAGGCCTAGTTCGGCGAGCACGTCGTCGTGCCAGTCCGGCGACGCTCCGACGAGGCCGGCAAGTCGACGGACGCGGTTGGCGAGGCTGCCGGCCTGGGCATCGACCAGCCGAGCTGCGAGGTCGTCCCAGGTTGCGTAACGGGCGAGCGACGGATCGGCCAGGCCGGTGCGGATCCGGTCATCGAGCCAGCGATCGAGTTCCGTCAACCCGGCATGCATTCGTTCGACACGATCGTTGCGAGCCGTCTCACGATCAGGCTGCGGCGGTGGTGGCGTCGGTTCGCTTTCGCCGATTGCATCACCGGCATTGACCGTTTCAGACGCCGCTGGTTCTGATCCTGCTGGTTCTGGCGCTGTCGATTCAGAAGCTGTATTGCTGCTGGCACCGTCGACATCGGCTGGGCGCGACGACGAAATCCGCTTGGCCGACCGACGATCGATCCAGGTGCTGACGTGCGCCGGCGGAGGTGTGTCGGCAACCTGGTCACGGGCCCACAGCAACAGCACCGCCAGGGCGTGCTTGCAGGGCGTCTTGCGGCTCGGGCAGGTACACGTAAAGCCGACATGCTGATGGTCGACCATTGTGTTGTACGGCTCGGCCCCACTTCCCTGGCACGATCCCCACAGCGCCGAGTCGTTGGCGCCGAGGCCGGTCCACTGGGTGGGCGAGGCGAGCGGTTGGGCAGCGGTGATGGCTGCTGCAGATGGCGCAACTGATTCGACCTGCTCGATCGACCACCGGCTTGTTCCCACCTCCCTGACAATACCGACCTGAGAGTACCGACCATGCCTCAACCCGATGCGTGCGACATGATGTGGCGGTGACGAAGCTGGCGCCAACGATGCGTGTGATGACGTGGAATCTGTGGTGGCGGTTCGGGCCGTTCGAACAGCGCCTGCCTGCGATCATCGACACAATGCGCCAGGTCGACGCAGACGTGCTGTGCCTGCAAGAGGTGTGGTCGAACGACGAGCGTGACGTTGCCGACGAGATCGCTGCTGCGCTCGGTATGCACGCCGTGCGGACCGACCCCGTGCTCTGGAATGACGAATCGTTCGGCAACGCGATCCTCTCGCGCTGGCCAATCGACCGTATTGCCTCACTCCCCATTCCGAACGCCGAAGGAGTCGACGGTCATCGCCGCATCGTTGCAGCGAGCGTCGACACTCCGTGGGGCGCCTGGCCGTTCGCATCGACACACATCGACCATCGGTTCGACGCATCGGCCGCCCGCCAACTCCAGGTCCGACGATTGCTCGAACTCGGCATCGAGTGGCGTGGTGACCCATCGAACGGTCTGCCGCTGATCGTCGGCGCTGACTTGAACGCGGTACCCGACACTGACGAGATCCGTTTACTCACAGGCCGCTCGGCGGGCGTGCCAGGGATCGTTTTCAGCGATGTGTGGGAGCAGGTCGGCAACGGTCCGGGCCACACGTGGCGAGCCGAGAATCCGTACTCGGTCGACAGCGCCTGGCCGAACCGCCGCCTTGACTATTTGCTCGTGTCGTGGCCCCGGCCGAAGCCCATCGGCAATCCGACGCGCGCGTGGAACGTTGCGACCGGTCCGGTCGATGTCGATGGCGAGCTGGTTTGGGCGAGCGATCACTGCGGCGTGGTCGCCGACTTCGTGACGCCCTCAGGCGGTGAGGCGGTCCTCTAACGGTTCGGCGCCGAGGCGCCTGACCATGCAGCCATGCAGCCATGCAGCCATGCAGCCATGGAGAGATGGAGCCTGCGGACATCTCGCTTGCGTCGTGGCTCCGGTCCGACGGAACCATGAAGTTGCACTGTTCGAGCTCGGCATCGCGAGGGAGCTCGAAAGAGCTGGCAGCCTGGTCGGTGTGCTTGATTCTCGGGTGGAGCAGATCGTTCGTGTGCGCGACGGTTTCGCAGTCACATTTTGGAAGAACTACGAGACACTGCCTGGCGTCGACAACATGGCGGCCGAGTACGCGCTTGCGCTCATGCCGGGATGCGGCTGCTCGATGTGGCCGCACCACACTTCACCGACCGGGTCGACGAAGCACAAACAGTCGTCCGGGACTGTGCCCAAATTCCAGATCTCGCTGCCGCTGACCGGGAGCTGCTCACCAACTCACTACGCAGTATCCGGCGAGCGATCCTCGACAGCAGTGCGAACGAGCAGCTGCTGCACGGCGAACCGCATGCCGGCAACTTCCTGAAGACCACGAGCGGCCTGCGCTGAATCAACCTCGAGACATGTTGCTGCGGGCCGGTCGAGTTCGACATCGCATATGCCCCCGACGGGGTCGAGCATCACAACACGCACGTCGATCGACTCCAGCTTCGCGACTGCCGACTACTCAAGCTTGCGATGGTTGCTACGTGGCGCGCAAATCGGGACGATCAATTCCCGAAAGGTTGCGAGGTGCTTGATGAGCTGATCAGAGAAATTCGTGGAGCCCTTGCGACCAGGCGGACTGCCGGATTTCCTCAGGCTGATTGATCCGCAGGCCACTGACCCGTCAGGCGGCGAGATCGATGTGCTGGACCGACCAGCCGAGTTCGGCAGTCATTGGCATTCGGTAGCGCTTTCGACCGGCCGCATCGATCATCGACGGACACGCTTGCCCAAGATCGGCTTCAACATCGACCCGTTCAGTGTCGGCCCAGTCGGGATCGTGTGAGTTCAAAGGTTTGATCACGCTGCCGTCAGGCCTGATGAGGTGAATACGGCCGTGCCGGTCGCGTCGGCCTCGCAACTGTTTGCGATGTTTGCGTCGGTCGTGTGACCCGCACAGCGGCATCGAGTTCGCCTGATCAGTCTCGCCACCATCAACCCAGGATGTCACATGATCGACATCGCAGAACTCGGCAGCAACATCGCAACCCCGGAACCCGCAACGGACAGCCAGCAGTTGTGCTGCCTGTCGTGCTTTGCCGGTGAACAGCCGTTGTGTGCGGCCCATGTTGATCACCACGTCGTGGGCGTCGACCATCACACGTCGGACGCTGCCAGCAAACATGGCCTGCAACGCCACATCGGGATGAACAGCAATACCGGTCGACGTAGCGCAACGACGCGACATCGGGTCGACCTGTGCCAAATCGGTCAAATCCAGATTGGTGAGAGCGTTGTCGGTGAGAGCGTTGTCGGTGAGATCGATGAGCCCGTACTTGGCAAGCACCTCAAGGCTCGTGGCCGGGTCAATCACAATGTTGACGAGCGGCTCAGGCCGCTTACCATCTGCCGGCGCAACCACCGACGCCACAAAGATCGCATACATCGCATCGAACCGGCGCTGGTCGGCCGAGCGGGGCAGCGGATACGCCAACGCGTCATCACCATGTTCGCCACGCCGGGCAGCAAAGTCTTTGTGGGCTTCAGCTTCAACAGCCCGATCAAAGACTTCTTTCATCTCAACAGACCGCAACGGATCACCGCCCGAAGCGTGCACGCTGACAGCACCATCGTCGACACGCACCGACGCGGTCCGCTGATCTTCGTGAAACTTTTGATCGCCGTACGACCCGTCTTGATCAGCCTGCACCACGAAGTGTTTGATTGCATCGGCGAAATCGTCGTGTTCAAGCCGCTCGGCCTGCTGGACAAAGAGCGCAACAAACTCACCAAACTGGTTACCGGCACGCGGATGCTGCTGCGCCGATGCCATCGCATCGACTTGGCCGACCGCGATACGACTGTCACCGAACACGTCAGCAATCTCAGGATGCTGATTGAACAGCCGTGCCCGCCGCGCGATCCGAAGCGCGTCAGGACCAGAACAGTTCAACTGCTGTTTCAGGTATGCCTTGATCGACGACTGCGAATGCTCGTGGAAGAGTTGCCGCGAATCGACCACGGCGGTGACCGCTGCAATCTCCAGATCGGCCTCGTCACGCTTGCGTTTCGCGGCCCCCAACGCAGTGTCGAGATCGGCAATGTCGGCAAAAGCCAACCCGTCGATTCGTGCTGCGAACATGTGTACGATTATATCGAATATTGACGCACAATTTTCCCGCTTGTTGCTTGCAGAAGAGCGGCTCAAGGAATGACTTCGGTGGGTCACGAGGCATCGCTGAGCAGGCGCGACGCGGTCGCATTGACTCGGTCGGCGGCCCGCTCGCACCCTACGCTGCGCCCTGCCCAGGCGAGCAATCAGGTGGCCCTGCGGTGCACCTCAGGCAACAGAAATATCGAAGAAATCTTTGAGAATCGAACACCGCCCGGCAGGTACCCGAAGTTGATTGTTCACGGCACCGTCGAGCCAGCGACCATCAGCAGTCACACTCGTAATGACAATAGAAAATTAGACCGAGCCAATGCCTGGCGAATGGGGAGGCGACTGTGGGAGGTGGCGCTCATCGTCACAGTGACAGAAGAACTAACATTGTCGTCGTGATCACCAGTACGCAGCTCTTGGCCGTCAATGAATCGCCGGTTCGCGACGCGTTGCCACTGAGCGTGCTGCCGATTGTCGCTGCCGTCGTCCTGTGGATCATTGCCGCCCGAGCCGCCACGGGCGCGATCGGCCCGAATCGCTGGGTCGGGCTACGAACCCGAGCCACGTTGGCGTCGCCTGAAGCCTGGGTCGCGGGCAATAGTGCCGCTCGAGCAGGGCTCCAGACGGCCGCCGTCATTATCGGCGTCACTGGTTTCCTAGTCGGCGTACTCGCCTGGACAACGGACCTGCTGCCGTTGATTTTGCTCGTCGGTCTCGCCCTCATGTTCGGAGCAGTCATCCGTGCCTGCATTCGTGGCAATCGCGCCGCTCAAAACGTGAATTCAGACTGACCACTGAACGAGACGTAGCAACAGCCTGCTGCCTGCTGCCTGCATCGGTCAACCCGTTCTCAGAGCGAAATCGACACCGAGACAGCCACCGAGGCGGCGACGGCGTCGGATGCTTTCTTAGCGTGGTAGCTGCTGCGGGTCAGCGGGCTTGCCTCAACGTGGCCAATGCCGAACGACTCACCAATCTGCTTCCACCGATCGAACTCGGCCGGGTCGGCGTAGCGGGCAATCGGCAGATGGTTCGACGTCGGACGCAGGTACTGGCCAATCGTGACAATGTCAACACCAAGGTCGGCGATGTCAGCGAGCAGGCCAACGATCTCGTCATCAGTCTCGCCGAGGCCCGCCATGAACCCGGTCTTGGTGATCAAGCCGGCCTTCTTCGCTCGAGCCAGGACGCTGAGCGAGCGGGCGTAGCTGGCTGACGGCCGAACGGCGCGTTGCAGCCGGGCGACGGTCTCGACGTTGTGATTCATCACGTCGGGCCGTGACGCAAACAGCAGCTCAAGCGAAGCTTCGTCACCCTTTGCATCGGAGATCAACGTCTCGATGTTGGCAGACGGACGGCGCTGGCGGATTGTTTCGACACATGCCGCAACGTGGGCCATGCCACCGTCGGCCAGATCGTCGCGGGCGACCATCGTGAGCACGGCATGATCAAGCGCCATACGGTCAATCGCCTCAGCGACACGTGCGGGCTCGTCGTCGGCTGGCGCCAACGGCTTGCGCGTATCGACCAGACAGAAGCCACAGGCCCGAGTGCACCGCTCCCCCAACACCATGAAGGTTGCCGTGCCATCGGACCAGCAGTCAGACAGGTTCGGACAGCCGGCGTCTTCGCACACCGTGACCAGATCGAGCGAACGGATCGTCTTCTTCAGCTCCAACACGTCGGGGCCGAGGTTGACCTTTGGACGCAACCAGTCGGGCTTGCGCGTCTCGATCGAGAGCCCTGCGGCGACGTCGACACCGGCTGCTTCGAGGCGGCCTGTAGCGCGTGCCGACACGACTTTAACTTGGTCACCGGGACCCGCACCACGTGAGAACGCTGCAAGGTCACGCCCATCAGCGGCATGCTTCCAGGCGACGTCTTGACGTTCGACGACACCGCTGCCCTCAGCATCGGCAGCCCAACGATCAGCAGCCAATCGGGCAACGACGTCAACGACCTCGGCCATCGACACGTTGACACCTTCTTCGGCGAGCGAGGTAACCGGCTTATCACCGATCCCGCACGGCACGATGTGCTTGCGCATGTAGGTGAGATCGGTGGTGACGTTGAGGGCAAAACCGTGCATGGTCCGCCCCTTCTTCAACCGCACGCCGATCGCACAGATCTTGCGTTCACGCGCAGTACCTACGTCGAGCCACACGCCCGCATAGCCCTCGAGCCGGCTGGCGTTCGGCACGCCCAGTTCGATCAGTGCGTCGATGATCAGACCCTCGACACCGCAGACATGGCCGGTTGCCCCGAGCGAGTTAGCGACGTTCAGGATCGGGTAACCAACGAGCTGACCCGGGCCGTGATAGGTAATGTCCCCACCGCGTTTGGCAGCAATCAGCTCGGCGCCGACAGCAGCTGGCTCGCACTGCAAATTGGACGTGAGGTCGGTTGTTCGCCCGTAGGTAAAGACGTGCGGATGCTCAAGGAGCAGGAGGTGTTGACCGGTGCCATGTTCGAACAGCGACGTCTGTACCGCGAGTGCTTCGCGGTAGGGCACGCTGCCCAGCCACCGGACTCGCAGTGGCTGAGTCACAATTCGGTCGACCAGTCCTTGGTCTCGAGGATCTCTTTGACCCGCTTCAAGAAGCCGGCGGCGTAGGCACCGTCAAATGCACGATGATCCCAGCTCATTGCCAGATTGCCGACGGGGTGAATGGCAATTGCTTCGCCACCATCGGGGCCCCTGGTGACCACAGGCTTGCGGACGATTGCATCCGTCGAGATGATGCCGACCTGCGGCTGGTTGATGATCGGCATGGTCAGCACCGAACCCGCTGAACCGTTGTTCGACAGGGTGAACGTGCCGCCCGAAATTTCGTCCGGGCTGAGCTTGCGCTCGCGGGCCCGGTTGGCAAGATCAGAGATTTCGGTGGCCAGTGCACCGAGGCGCTTGGTCTCGGCATCGCGCAGCACCGGTGCGAGCAGGCCCTCGTAGTCCAAATCGACGGCGATGCCCAGGTCGATGTAGTTGTGGATGATCAGCTCGTTGTCACCGACGCTCGCGTTGAGGTGCGGGAACTC
>JBLIMF010000069.1:0-12728 GCA_047638615.1 Gammaproteobacteria bacterium | reverse complement strand
GTTGCGAATGCCGCAACCGCCTCCTGAGAGAGCCACATGGCCACCATCCTTATTGCCGAAGACGATCAACAGATCCGCGAAGCACTCGATCGCATCTTGCGTTTTGAGGGCTACGAGACTGTGCTCGCCAAGGACGGGGCTGCGGCACTCGAGGCGTTTGTCGCTCACGAGCCCGATATTGCGCTGCTCGATGTGATGATGCCCTTCGTCGATGGCCTCACGGTGGTTCGCAAACTGCGAGATCGCGGTGACCGCACCCCAATTTTGATGCTGACCGCCCGCCAGGAAACGCCAGACCGGGTGGCAGGGCTCGACGCTGGTGCCGACGACTACTTGGCGAAGCCCTTCGAACTCGACGAGCTCCTTGCTCGTGTTCGTGCGCTGCTGCGTCGCACCGATCACAGCGACTCGGCAACGCTGCGCTGTGGCGACCTCGTTCTCGATCCGGCCAAGCACCTGGTCACTCGTGCTGGCGATTCGATCGAGCTGACCCGCACCGAGTTCGAAATCCTGCACACTTTGATGACCAACGCCGAGATCGTGCTCTCCCGTAGCCAGATGTACGAGACCATTTGGGGCTACGACTTCGAGACCAACTCGAAGTCACTCGATGTGCATATTGGTTACCTGCGCCGGAAGCTCGAAGAAGGTGACCGGGAACGGCTGGTCCACACGGTGCGCGGGATTGGCTACGTTGTTCGCTCCGGCAAGTCCACTACGTGAGTCTGCGTTCGCGCCTCGCAATGCTGTTTGGCTTGCTTGCGCTCGGCGTCAGCGCAATTGTCGGCGCAGCCTCGTATCAGGCGACGCGCTCAGAAGTTTCGGAGTCAACTGATCGCTTCCTCGAACGCCGCGCCGTCGAGGTGACGCAAGGCATTCGTGAGCAGCCAGGCAGCCCGCGCTCGCGACCCGATCGCGCGAATACCAACAACGGAGCGAATGGAGCCGCAGACGACGCTGGGACGCTGCTGCCTCGGCTGCCGTTCGATCCGGACGCATTCGTCCAGATCACCGACAAGGACGGCGTGGTCCTGAGTTCGAGCAGTGCAGCACTGCCCATGACCGACGCCGTCGCGCAGTTGATCGAAGCGCGACCGCGCCTGGACGAGCAGGCACCCGATCAATACGAAGATGTCGAGATCGATGGCACGTCCTACCGGATGTATGCGCGTGCGTTGCCGGGAGGCGGCGCGATCCAAGTGGCGCGGTCGACGACCGAAAACGACGCCGTGCTGAGCGTGCTCGTCAGCCGGATCGGGATCATCGGCCTGATCGCTGCCGTGCTTGCTGCGTTTGCCGGGTGGTGGATCGCTCGACGGACCACGCGTCCGTTGCGCCGGCTCGCCGATGTCGCTGCGACTGTCGCCGACACGCGCGACTTCTCGGTCGATGTACCCGTCGGACGACAGGACGAGATCGGTCAACTCGCTGGCAGCTTTCGCGAGATGTTGAATGCGCTGGAGACCAGCCGGGAACAGCAGCACAGGCTTGTCGTCGATGCCGGCCACGAGCTGCGCACGCCACTCACGAGCTTGCGCGCCAACGTGGAAATGTTGCAGCGAATCGACAGCCGGCCGGAGGCCACGTTGACTCCCGAAGATCGACGCGAGCTGCTCCAGGCAATCAATGCAGAAGTTGGCGAACTGAGCAATCTGTTCACCGAATTGATGGAGCTAGCCACGGACAGCCATGACGCCGACGCACCGCTGGCCCCGGTCGATCTTGCCGACGTGGTTGCGCGCTCGGTGGAGCAGTGGCAGCGCCGTGTCGACCGCGAAATCTCGCTGACCGCTGAGTCCGCAATGGTCTCTGGGAACGAAGCGATGATCGAGCGGGCGGTGACGAACGTGCTCGGCAACGCTCACAAGTTCAGCCCGCCTGGTGAACCAATCGAGGTCGTGGTCAGGGATGGCTTTGTGTCTGTTCGCGATCGAGGTCCGGGTGTTCCAGCCGCTGACCGTGAGCGTGTGTTCGATCGCTTCTACCGCGCCGATGCCACACGCACGATGCCGGGCTCGGGGCTGGGGCTGGCGATCGTGGCTCAGATTGTCGCGCGGCATGGCGGAGAAACCTGGGTGACCGAGTCTGAGCACGGCGGCGCTGATGTCGGCTTTCGTCTCCCCACGATCTCGGTTGTCGAACCGGTCCCCGCATAACCAGTCGACGACTGATTGACGGCAGTTTCACACCTGCAATCGACGCCGTGCGGTTCCCGTCTGTGGCGGCTTCTGTGCCGCGTGTCCGGACGGGTCGGGCTTGATCCCTTCACGTTTCGGACATGTCCTGGAAATCTGGGACTCGTAACTTCTCACTCGTCCACCGGGGAGGCGCTTTGCGCAAGCGGTGGACATTCGTGAACACACCCCAAAGGAGCCCCATGCGCAACCGAAGAGCCCGACGATTTGCAGTGCCCCTGCTCGCATCATTCGCCCTGGTGGCGAGCGCTTGCGGCAGCGACGACGAAGCGAGTTCCAGCGCGAGCGTCGCGCCTGACGACACCGAAACAACCGACGGGAGCGAGGCTCCGGCTGGCGCCGAAGCGGCGTCTGGCGACATTTGCCTCGAAGGTGACATCGTCGAACTCGGCTTCTTGAACTCGACATCAGGTGGGATGGCCATCAGCGAGCAGACAGTGCGCGACTCCCTCATCCTCGGTGCCGAAGAAATCAACGCTGCTGGGGGGATTTTCGGAAAGCAGATCGAGTTCATCGAAGAAGACGGTCAAAGCGACCCAACCATTTTCGCCGAAAAGATCAACAAGCTACTCACCGACGACGAAGTCTCTGCGGTGTTCGGCGGTTGGACCTCGGCCTCTCGTAAGGCGATGCTGCCCGTGGTCGAAGGGGCAAACGGCCTGCTGTTCTACCCCGTGCAGTACGAGGGACTTGAAGCGTCGGAGAACATTTACTACACGGGTGCCACCACCAACCAGCAGATCATCCCGGCGATGGATTTCTTGGCGTCGGAGGGCATCGAAACGCTGTTCCTTGCGGGATCCGACTACGTGTTCCCGCGCACCGCGAACAAGATCATCAAGCAGTACGCAGCGGAGCTCGGTATCGAGATCGTTGGCGAAGAATATGTGCCGCTCGACAGCGACGATTGGACGACCCAGGTCGCCAAGATCGCTGAAGCGCAGCCCGACTTCGTGTTCAACACCATCAACGGCTCGTCCAACGTGGGCTTCATCAAGGCATACGAGGAGGCTGGCCTCGGAGCAGACAACTCACCGATCATCTCGGTGTCGATTGCCGAAGAAGAGGCCCCAGCGATGGGTGTCGATCTCACCGGTCAGTACGCCGCCTGGAACTACTTCCAGAGCGTCGAGAGCCCGGAGAACACGACGTTCATTGAGGCCTTCCAAGCCAAGTACGGAGACCGGCCAACGTCAGATCCGATGGAAGCGGCGTACACCTCGCTTTACCTCTACAAGAACATGGTCGAAAAGGCGGAATCATTCTGCGTCGAGGCGCTCAACGAAGCGGCTGATGGAGTCAGTTTCGCTGCACCCGAAGGCATGGTCACGATCAATGGCGAGAACAACCACATTGCCAAGACCGCCTTGATCGGCAAGATCAATGCCGACAACCAGTTCGACATCGTGTTCAGTTCGGATGGCCCAATCCAGCCTGATCCGTTCCTCGAGGGCTACGACTGGTGGGATCCAAGCGCGGGCTGACGCTTGACTTTTTGATCAGTGTTCGTCGGGGGGTGACCGTGCAGCTGCGTGGTCGTCCCCGACGAGGCGACCGTTCTTGACTCCTTGACTCCTTGACTCCTTGACGACGAAGTGAAAGCAGAAATTGTGGACGTATTCACCACACCCTTCCTGACGGGAACTGCCAACGGTGCGATCTTGTTGATGGCGGCACTCGGGCTCACGCTTACCTTCGGGCAGATGGGCGTGATCAACATGGCTCACGGTGAGTTCCTCATGGTGGGCGCGTACGTTGCATACCTCACCCAGCAGGTGACCGGCGCCATCGGTCTTTCCATCGTGATTGCTCTTCCGATGGCTTTCGTCTTGGCGGGGCTTCTGGGGCTCCTTCTTGAGGTCACTGTCATCCAATGGATGTACGAGCGGCCCCTCGACACACTTCTTGCAACTGTGGGTGTCGCCCTGGTGCTGCAGCAGCTGGCTCAAGATGTGTTCGGGGCACAGGGTGACCCGGTCGTTGCGCCGAGTTGGCTGGGAGGACGCATCTCGGTGTTCGGCTACGAGTGGCCTCACCGCCAGCTCTTCACCATCGTCCTTGCGCTGGGCGCGCTGGGCGCGCTGAGTGCAGTTTTGAAGTACACCGGCTTCGGTCGACGAATTCGAGCGACGGTGCAGAACCGGCAACTCGCTGAGACGCTGGGGGTCTCGACCCGAAATGTCGACCGCATCACCTTCTTCCTGGGCTCGGGTTTGGCTGGCCTCGGAGGGGTTGCCATTTCGCTCATCTCTGGCACGAACCCGACGCTCGGCACGGCCTACATCATCCCGGCCTTCCTCGTCGTCGTTGTTGGCGGTGTCGGGCAGCTCAAGGGAACGCTGATCGCTGCCTGGGTCGTCGGCGTGGTCACCGCTTTCCTGACCGACTGGATCAGCGGAAGCATGGCGCAGGTTTTCACCTTCGCCCTCGTGGTGATCTTTCTCGTGATGCGGCCGCAGGGCCTGCTCACCGTTCGGACGAGGTCGCTGGCATGACAATGACTGCCAATAAATCGATCGAGCAGCCTGATGCTGAGCTCGGGGCGCAAGGCTCCGTACAGGCCCGGCCCATGTCGTCGCTGGCACAGCGGCTCAGCACGTACGGTCCGCTGATCGGCATCGCCGTTCTGGCGTTCCTGCTCCTCGTGTGGGCCCCAAGTTCGCTCTCCACGTTCCGGCTCGGCAACCTGGGGAGGTACTGCGCATTGGCGCTCGCGTCGATGGGCATCGGTCTGGCCTGGGGCCGTGGCGGCATGCTCGTCTTGGGCCAGGGCGTGTTCTTTGGTCTTGGTGCCTACGCGATGGCGATGCACATGAAGCTCGAAGTTGCCGGTCCGGGCGGGGTTCCCGACTTTATGACGCTCTACGGCGATGGCACCATGCCGAGCTGGTGGGAACCGTTCCGCAGTGGGCCGTTCACCCTGTTTGCGATCGTGGCCGTGCCCCTGGTGGTGTCGTTCCTGCTCGGCTACGCAATTTTGAAGCGCCGGGTGAAGGGTTCCTATTTCGCAATTCTCACCCAGGCAATGGCGGTCGCGTTCGCGACGTTGCTGATCGCGACCATTAAGCAAACGGGTGGCTTCAACGGCCTGAACACGTTCTCGACCTTCTTTGGCCACAACCTGTACAACCCCGAGGTCCAGACGAACATCTACCGGCTCGCGGCGGGGCTGGTAATCGTGTTCTTGGTGATTCTTTGGCAGCTGTACCGGAGCCGGTACGGCGAACTGCTCGTTGCCACTCGAGATGCCGAAGAGCGCATTCGCTTTCTCGGCTACGACCCCGCCAACATCAAGCTGGCCGCCTTCATGATCGCCGCGGTCATGGCGAGCATTGGCGGCGCCATGTTTGTGCCGATCGTCGGCATCATCTCTCCGTCCAGCGTCGACGCGTCAGCCTCAATTTTGCTGGTCGCCGGTGTCGCCCTGGGTGGCCGTGCATCGTTGTTCGGCCCCGCGCTCGGAGCGATCGCTGTTGGCTATGGCCGGTCCACGCTTTCAGAAAACTTCCCGACGCAGTGGACCTATTTCCTGGGTGCGCTCTTCATCGTGGTCGTCCTCGTTCTCCCGGGTGGGGTGGCCTCCCTGTGGTCCATGCTCAGGTTGCAGTTGTCCTCGGTGCAACGCAAACCGTCGAGTACCGATGCCGACGCTGGCCTGAACGAGAGCCTGGAAAATGACGAACCGGCAGTGTTGGCATGACCGCCTCATTCCTCGGCGAGGACTACCTGGAGATCCGCAACCTCACCGTCGACTTCGACGGCTTCAAGGCGATTGACGGAGTCGACCTGACGCTTCAGCAGGGGAGACTGCACTTTCTCATTGGCCCAAACGGTGCCGGGAAAACGACCCTGGTTGATGCTCTGACCGGCCTCGTGAGCGCAAGCGGTGCGGCGCTGTTTCGAAACCACGACATCCTTGCAATGAAGTCACACAAGATCGTTCGCCTCGGGATTGGCCGGACATTTCAGACGGCATCGGTGTTCGAAAAGTTGAGTGTGCTTCAGAATCTGGACATCGCTGCGGGTGTGCACCGCAAGGCGCGCCAATCGGTTTTCGCCCGGGGCAACGTTCCCGAGCGTGTCGAGGAGGCGTTGGACACGATCGGCCTGGCTGCGCTCGCGCACCAACCGGCAGGGACCCTTGCGCACGGGCAGAAGCAATGGCTCGAGATCGGCATGCTTCTTGTGCAAAATGCGCAGCTCATGTTTCTCGACGAGACGGTTGCCGGTATGAGCGGCGACGAGCGGGAAGAGACCGGTGAGCTCCTGAAGCGGATCGTTGCAGATCGGACGATCGTTGTCATCGAGCACGACATGGACTTCATGCGCCGATACGCCGACTTCGTGACGGTCATGCATACCGGCAAGGTGCTTGCTGAGGGGACGGTGGCTGAAGTCCAAGCTGATCAACGGGTCCAAGAGGTGTACCTGGGAACGACGACGGAGGAGACGAATGTCTGAACCAATGCTTGAGCTGATTGGTGTGACTGCCGGTTATGGACGGTCGATGGTGCTGTTCGACGTCGACCTCGCGATACCCGCAGGTTCCGGCGCAGCAATCCTCGGACACAACGGCGCGGGCAAGACGACCCTGCTGCGGGTCGCCATCGGCTTGATCCCGGTGAAGTCGGGGACGGTGATGCTCGACGGTGAGGACGTCACCAAAATGCGTCCAAGTCGCAGAGTGCGCAAAGGGATTGGTTACGTCCCGCAGGGCCAGCTCTGCTTCCCACAGATGACCACGTTGGAGAACCTTCAGCTGGTGTCCAACATAAAGTCCGACATCGACGAAGCACTCGACACATTCCCCGCGCTCACCGATTTGTTGAGCCGGCCCGCGGGCTTGCTGTCGGGTGGACAACGCCAACAGCTTTCCATTGCTCGAACCCTGCTCGGCAAGCCAAGAATGCTGATCCTCGACGAGCCCACAGAGGGTATTCAGCCCAATGTGGTCGCCGAAATCGAGGAGGTCATCATCGGACTCACAGCGCGCGGCGACCTCACTGTGCTGCTTGTCGAACAACACGTTGGTTTCGCGCTGCGCTCGACCGACCAGTACTTCACGCTTGAGTCGGGTCGCATCACGGGGACTGGTGCAGGCGGTGAAGACTCGCTCGATGCTGTTCGCGACGCGATGGCCGTTTGATCTTGATGCGACGATCTCGATGCTCGCGAACAGTTTCGCTGGCGTGTCGAGTTGTGGAAACCGTTGCTGCAAGTACGCCAGTCAGGATGTTCTGGCTATTGAAAATGAACCGGACCGCTCCCACGGTTTAGGTCGTTGAGCCGCCGAGGTGCGCAAGGATGTCGTCGACGCTTGGGCGGGCGTCCGGTGTGGCCGGACGAAAGATCTTGATGATGCAGCCGTCGGCACCGACGATCACGTCGGCACCGAGTTGGCGAATGTCTTCGTGTGAACGCTGCAACTTTTTGCCTGAGCGCAGCAGATGCCAGTACTTCTTGAGCGTGCCGAGCGACCAGACCTGACGGCGTGTGCCCCGCTCGAGCCCGAGGGCCTGATACAACTCGCGGTCGACGTCGGTCACCACAGGGAACGACAGACCAAGGTGTTCAACGTACGCTTTGAGCCGTGTGGGGTCGGTGAAGGTGACGACAACGATCTCGGCGTCACCGAACTCTTTGCTGCGCTCGCTCACGGCGAGCACGTGCTCTTGGCACGGCAGTCAAGCGAGGTGGCGATGCAAGATCAGCACGAGCGGCACGTCGTGTGCGCGGTGCTCGTCGGTCGACCAGGTCGCGCCATCAGCGGCTGCAAACTCGAATGTCGGCAGTGGGGTTCCTTCGCTCAGCCTCATGAGTCCAGGGTAGGGATGCGTGGGTGCAGCCGTTCACCGCCGACAGACAACGTGCCCGAAACTCAAACCGGCTGCGGTGTGGCCCGGCGCGCGGCGATGCGCCGTTCGAACCACTCGGCGTCGGCGAACGAAAGCAGCCCGATCACCATCAGCGGTCCAAAGAAGCCGACCAGGACGAACACGTCGATGAAGAGGTGCAACAACATGCCCAAGCTGATCAGGACCGGGCGGAGCCGGCGGGCCCACAGCAGCGTGGCCAGCGCAAGTTCGATGGCCAGCGTTGCCCAGGTGAAGAGGCCGATCAGCGGTACGTTGCTGGTCAGCCAGCTGGGGCTCCCGAATCGGGTGATGTCGTCGATGCGGAACACCGTCGACACGGCGGTGCCGTTGTGCCAGAGATCGCCGCTTTTCGACCAGAAGGCAAAGAAGTAGACGACGCACAACTGGAGTTGGATCAGGCGCAGCCCCCACGGAGCAATATTTGGAGCAGTCCACAGGGCGGCCCGTCCGTGACGGCGCCAGCGGTCGACTGAGAGCGCAGCGCCCGTTGGCATGAAGGCAAGGAGGAACGCAAAGTCGCGCAGGAGTACGTCGCCCGAGTTCAGGATCATGGGGTTGCGGCGCTGGACTGCCACGAGGACGACGAAGGTGAGCACCAACCACTCGGTCGGTCGCCAGCCGACAGTGATTGCTATCGAAGCAATGAGCAGCGCGCCGATGGCTGCCCACACTGCGCCGGTCGTTTCGAGTGCGAACCAGTTCCAGACGCCCTCCGACGCGAACTCGACGGGAACCAGTGCGTCGGAGCCGAGCAGGCCATCGACATCGAGCGCGATTGTTGCCGTCCATCCGAACACGACGAGCCCGAACAAAATCCGCATGATTGCAATCGGCCAGGCAGGACGCTCGCGCTGGAGCAGGGCGTGAACGGCGGGGCTGAGAAGTGTTCGCGTCCGTTGAAAAAGGGCCGGAGCCAGGGCGGTGATATCAGCCATCGGCGCGCTCCCAGACGTAGAACTCGAACTGGTTCAGGCCCGTGTCGATGATGCCATTCGAGGTGAGTGGTGCGAGGTCGCGCCAGCGCCGCAGGAGTCGAACACGAACAGGGAGTTCGTCGCCCCGGGCTACATCACCCGCGATCCAGGCTGCTGACGAGCCCCAGTAGCGTTCGCTTGCATCGAGGCGGACCCGCTCCTGCCATTTGCGCCATCGGTAGATCCGGTATGGACCGAGCGCTGGGCCGAACTCGGGCAGCTTCCATTCGGTCGTGGTGCCGTCGGCGAACTCGGCAACGGCGATAACTTCGAGTGATTGGGCGCGCGGGTTCGGGCTGAACACCGACCAGTTCTGTTCGAATCCGGCTTGCACCGCTGGCGACCACACGACGTCGACTGTGTCGCGCGCCGGGCTGGCAGGGAGGTTCGGCCCGACAATCCAGACCGACATCACGACGACCAGCACAGCCACGACGACCTTGCCGACGCAAGTGCGGACCAAGGCCGTGTGTGCATCGGTGTGCTCTGCGGCGTCGAGCCCAGACATGTTGCGGACCGTATCGCGGGGAGTGGTCAACGGTCGAGAATGTCGACTTCGTGCCATCGACCTGTCACACCGGGGTCAGACCAAGGTGTGACAGGCCGCGGTCAGATCTGGGTGCGGAAGTCCGGATCGCAAAGAGTGGTGACGGCTCAGGTTTCGAGTTGGCGAGCGAGCCCTTCGACCGATTCGATGAACTCCTCGATCATGTCCATGACGACTTGGCCGGAGCTCTTGGTTTGATTCATTGTGCCGACGATCTGGCCGACGAAGTAGTTGGCCAGCTTCTCGGCGCCCGAACCCTTCGTGTGGGCAGCGCGAGCGATGCGCTTCTGAGCCTCGGTCGTCAGAATCGGTTGCAGCGGCATGCCGAGGGGGTCAGGTCGATCGCTGCGCTCCCACTCGTCGGTCCAGGCCGACTTCAACATGCGGGCGTGCTTGCCGGTGAGCGACCGCGACCGGATCGTGTCGGCCGATGTCGCCGCCAGGAACTTCTGTTTCACGACCGGGTGTGTCTCGGCTTCCTCGGTGGTCAGCCAGACCGAACCGCACCAGACCCCTTCGGCGCCGAGGGCCATGGCCGCTGCCATTTGACGGCCGCGCCCGATGCCACCAGCGCCGAGGACGGGAATGTTGACGGCGTCGACGATTTCTGGAATCAGGACCATCGAACCAATTTCGCCGGTGTGGCCACCCGCTTCGGAACCCTGAGCGATGATGATGTCGACGCCGGCAGCCTGGTGCCGTTCGGCATGCTGCGGGCGCCCGGCGAGCGCACCGATCAGCTTGCCCTCTTCTTTGCAGCGGTCGATGAGAAACTTTGGCGGCGGGCCGAGCGCGTTCGCGATGAATGCTGCGTTGCTCGCGAGTGCGACATTGAGTTGCGGCAGGGCGGCGTTGGCGCTGAACGGTGCATTGCCGTCGTGGCCGCCGACGGCGGTGTTCGAACGAGTCGTCGTGTCGTCGGCGGGAAGTTCTGGAACGTCGTAGCGTTCGAGAATCTCATCGATGAACGCCCGATGGGTGTCGGGGATGAGTTTCGCGATGTCTTCGAGCGTGTAGCCGCCGTCTTCGTCGCCAGCGTATTTGGCTGGCACGATGAGGTCGACGCCGTACGGACGGCCACCGATCTCGGCTTCGATCCATTCGAGGTCGATTTCCAACTGTTTCGGCGAGTGGGCAACTGCACCGAGCACGCCGAGGCCGCCAGCCTTGGTCACTGCAGCGACGACGTCACGGCAATGACTGAACGCGAAGATGGGGAATTCGATACCGAGTAGTTCGGTGGCAGCTGTCTTCATGCAGCCCATTGTGCCGCGTGCCGTCATCTGGGCCGGGATCGGACGGTTGACTGCGATGCGCTCGGGAACCAATGCGGCCGTCTTCGTGCTCTCGGTCTCAGGTCTGACACGATCGACAGATGCCACGACTGCACGAAATGTCCCGCGAGGAGAACGAGTCGCCATTCGTTGAGAAGATGTACGGGAGGCTTTTCGGTGATCGCGATCCCGTCGACGAACCGGGCACGACAACCGGCACGCCAGGCGACTGGTGGACGGTTTTTGCGAACGATCACGCGGTGTTCGAACATGCGGTGAATGGCTTTCGCGTGTACCGGAACGCCGCGCTCGATCCGATGCTCCGCGAGCTCGGTCAGACGCGAGCTGGCTGGTTGGTGGGAAGTCAGTTTGTCTACTCGCAGCACTGCAAGTCAATGCGTGGGCTCGGCGCTACCGACGAGCAGATCGCTGGCATCGCAGTCGGTGCCGGTGCACACTGTTGGAACGAACTCGAACGTCTCGTGCTCGGGTACGCCGACTGTCTCGTCGTCGGACAGGGCAGGGTGCCTGATGCAATTTTCGACGGCCTTCGCGCTCACCTACCCGACGCGCAGATTCTGGAATTGACCTACATCACGTGCCTGTATTCGCAGCATGCGGTGATGTCGAAAGCGCTCCGGACGGAGTTCGACAACGTTGACGAACGCATCGTCGAGGTCGCTGCGCCCGACGACTTCGACCCCCGAGATACTGTGCGCGATATCACCGTGCGCGACATCACCGTGCGGGGCCAAGACAGAGCGCATCTGATTTCAGATGCGGAGATTTCAGATGCGGAGATTTCAGATGCGGAGATTTCAGATGCGGAGATTTCAGATGCGGAGATTTCAGATGAGGGAGAAGAAGAATGAGTGATGTCTTGTTCTGCACCGACACGTTCTGGGAAGCATGGGGCGATCAGGTCACGGCCATTGCACCGGACATCGAGGCGGTGCTACTTGTTGGTGAAGAGCCAGTTGCCGACGCCGACCTCGAACGGGTCACCATCTCATTCTTCTCACACGATGCCTGGCCGGAACGTGCAGGGAACTTCTTCGGCGTCGCATTGCGTGCCCCCAACCTCGCGTGGTTGCACTCGATGTCGGCCGGGGTTGACAGCCCGATCTTCCAGACGCTCAAGGACCGCGGCGTCCGGCTCACGAACTCGTCGGGTTCGAGCAGCGCGCCAATTGCTCGCACCGTGATGATGTACCTCCTCGCCCTGGCTCGCGATCTCCCGAGGATGATGCGGGCCCAGGCCAACGCCGAGTGGGCGTGGGACCGATGGAGCGAACTTGCAGGCAAGAGCGTCGCCGTGATCGGCTACGGCCCGATTGGCCAGGAAGTCGTCCGCCTGACCACAGCGTTCGGGATGCAACCCGTGATCGTTCGGCGCCAGGCCAAGGGCGACGAAGTATGTCCTGTCCGCCCACTCGTCGAGCTGGCCGCAGTGATGTCTGAGGTCGACGCTGTCGTTCTCGCGCTGCCGCTCAACGACGATACGCGGGGCATTATCTCCGCTGACGTGATCGCAGCGATGCAGGCGCACGCGTTCTTTGTCAACGTCGGACGCGGTGAGCTGGTCGATCAGCTCGCTCTGACCGAGGCGCTGGGGTCCGGCAAGCTTGGCGGTGCCGGCCTCGACGTGACCGACCCCGAACCGCTGCCCGCCGACGACCCGCTGTGGGCACTGCCCAACGTGATCATCACCCCGCACAACTCCGGCAGTACCGACGGCACGGCGCGCAGGGCTTCTGAACGGTTCCTCGCAAACCTCACGCCCTGGGTCGCGAGCGGCGAGCTGTTGAGCGAGGTCTAGGTCTTCGTGTCCAGGGGTTGGGGTAACGGTGGTGGGGACGTCA
>JBLIMF010000068.1:0-12735 GCA_047638615.1 Gammaproteobacteria bacterium | reverse complement strand
CGGCACGAGGGTGGCGCTGCTGACCGTTCGTGGATCGGCCGTGAAGACACCATCCATGTCGGTCAGCAAGACCAACACATCTGCATTGACACTGTTGGCAATCATCGCTGCGATGCGGTCGTTGTCGCCGTATCGCAGCTCGTCATTTGCAATCGCGTCGTTCTCGTTGACGATCGGCACACAACCAAGTTCGAGCAGCCTGTTCATCGTCGAGCGCAAATGCAGATATTGATTGCGTGTGACGAAGTCCATTGAGCTGACCAACAACTGTGCCCCGACCAAGCCGTGACGACCGAGTTCTTGGTTGTACGCCTGAACCAGACGACTTTGGCCTGCAGCAGAAATCGCCTGCAGTGTCGGCATATCTGCAGGGCGTTCGCTCAGGCCGACCGCCGCGACCCCGGCAGCAACTGCACCGGACGACACGACGATCACCTCGTGGCCCTGCTTGCGAAGATCGCCGACCTCGTCACAGAGCTTGGCGATGGCCGAACGTTCGATCGCGCCCTTGGCATCGGTGATTGATGCCGTGCCGATCTTGGCAACGACGCGCATCAGATGTCCGGCGAGTATCCGAAACTGAAATCGCCAATCCAGATGACGTCGTCTTCCTCGGCACCAGCCTTGGCAAGCATCTTGGGCACGCCAAGCCGTTCCAGCCGGTGATCGATGTATGCGAGCGCCTCAGGCGTTGTGACATCGTTGAGCGCGACGACGCGTTCGACTTCCTTGCCGACTAGGCGGAATTCGCCTTCGCCGACGATTTCGACTGCTGCGCCTTTTGCTTCCGGACGAATCGTGACCACGCCTTCGGCGTGCTCGACGGCTTGGCGAGCATCATGCACAGTCATTGCCATCTTGCCAACCAGTTCACTGAGGCCCTGCCGTGTCACTGACGACATGATGTCGCCAGTCCAACCGAGCAGTTCGAGTTCGTCAGCCTGGATGGCGTCGGCCTTCGTACCGACGACGAGGCGGGGACGATCGAGGAGATCGGGCTGATATTGGCCCAGTTCCTGAAGCAGAATCCGTTCCTGCTCTTGCGGCGACACGCCGTCCATGGGCGCAAGGTCAACCATGATGCACAGCACCAGGGCCCGCTCGATATGACGGAGGAATTGATGCCCGAGGCCCTTCCCCTCGCTTGCCCCTTCGATGAGGCCAGGAATGTCAGCCACTACGAATTCGGTCGCCTCATCGAGCTGGACGACACCCAAATTCGGTTCAAGCGTCGTGAACGGATAGTTGGCGATCTTCGGCTTGGCCTTCGAGATCACGCTGATCAGGGTGGACTTGCCGACATTCGGGAATCCGACGAGTGCGACGTCGGCCATCAGGCGGAGCTCCATCTTCAGCCAGCGTTCTTCGCCATGCTCACCCTGTTCGGCGAAGCTCGGCGCACGGCGCTTGTTTGACAGGAACTTGGCGTTACCTCGGCCTCCACGGCCGCCGCCGACAACGAGCCAGCGATCGCCCTGGTTGACCAGTTCGGCCAGCAGCGCGCCGGTGTACAGGTCCGAGATAGCCGTGCCGATCGGCACGGAGATCTCAAGTGACTCGCCACGCCTGCCGTGCATGTCTTTGCCTTTGCCATGCACGCCGTTTCCGGCCTTGCGGTGCGGGTAATCGCGAAAAGCGAGGAGAGACGCCACGTTGTGACTTGCGACGAACCAGATGTCGCCGCCGTTGCCGCCGTCACCACCGTTCGGGCCTCCGTACACAACCGGCCCTTCACGGCGGAAGCTGATGCAGCCTGCTCCGCCATCGCCTGCCTTAACGTTCAATTGGCATTCGTCGACGAACTGGGACATCTGCATGAGGCTAACGCCGTACAATGCAGGCAATGGATGACCTGCCGTACCTCGATTCGGCAGACGAGCGTGCCGACCGCTGGGCGTCGACCATGGCGGGCCACGATCGCGACAACATTGTGCTCGCTCACGCCGACTCCAGAGCCGAAATCGGCGCTATGAAAATTCTCACTCGTGAGGAACGTGAAAGCCGGGAGGACGCCACGCTCGCAGCGTTCGCAACACGAGCGCACGGCGCTGGCAACCGAGCGACCGAAGAAGCCCCCGACCCGCATCGAACCTGCTTCGAACGCGATCGCGACCGCATTCTTCACGACACCTCGTTTCGCCGGCTAGCCGGCAAAACTCAGGTTTTCGTCTTCCCCGAAGATCATCAGCGCACCCGGATGACCCATGCGCTCGAAGTGACTCAAGTCGCGCGATCCGTAGCGCAAGCGCTCGGCCTCAACGTCTCGCTCGCCGAGGCGATGGCGATCGGACACGACTGCGGTCACGGTCCCGGGGGCCATGCCAGCGAAGACGCACTGTCTCCATATCTCGTGGGCGGGTTCGACCACGCCCCCTGGGGTGCCGACGTCACGCTGCAGCCCCTCAACCTGTGTGCCGAGACGCTCGACGGCATTCGCAACCACTCATGGAGCCTCCCGGCACCACAGACGCCAGAGGGCGAAGTCGTCTCGTGGGCCGACCGCATCGCATATGTCTGCCACGACTTCGAAGATGCCGTTGCGACAGGCATCGTCACCGAAAATATGTTGCCCGACATCGTGGCCGAACGATGCGGACGTGACCGGTCGTCGCAGCTCGGCGCCTTTGTCCGAGCAATGATCGCAGCGGCGGTGACATCGGGCCGTGTCGGCATGATGCCCGATACCGCCGAGGCGCTCTCGGCATTCCGCAAGTTCAACTACGAGCACATTTATCTGCGGCCAGCGAGCACTCGTCAGGCCAACTCAGTCATCGCGCTGCTCAGGGCCTTGGTCGAGCATTACGCCGACCGCCCACATTCGCTCCCGATTCAGACCACGCAAGCAGTACTCGGCAGTGCGGTCGAGGTGAGTCACATCGACGCAGGTAGCGACGAGGCACTCAAGGCGTCAGTCGCCTACGTAGCCGGTATGACCGACCGGTACGCATGCCAGCAGGGTCTCACCCAGCTGAACTGGGATCCTGCGAAACTGCCTTTCGCCATCGGCATGTCAGCGTAAGAACGCGGCCCGGATACCGAGGCCCATGATGAATAGCGAGCCGAAGCCGTACAACAAGTATTGCTTGTCTTTGATAAACGGGCTTGTGCGATAGCTGTAAAGGATGCCGACAGCGACGATCGTCGTGAACCCATACAGCGCATGGAAGTCGTCGAGCTCAAGCTCGTAGCGGCTGACGAGCAGCACACCGACGATCGCTGCAGCAAACACCGAGATCTGAGCAACCCCGATTACCCACCACAGAGCTGCCCGGCGCAAACCCGGGACATATTGCGCAGTCAGCGCCCAGCCGCCGACCAGCGCATTGCTGACGATCAAAAACCATCCGAGCTGAATATGAAGGTCTTGGAGGGTCTGCATCAGGTTGGGTGAGCGCAGTTCGGGCCACCGATGAGCTGCACAACTGGAGAGTCGTCAGTAAGGCCGTCGACGAACCCTCTGAAGTTGTCGTTGACAACGAAGTTGGGGGGCACGAAGTCGTCGGCTGGATTAATCGTGAGGCCTGGATACCTAGATTCGACCTCGATGAGCGGGGTGCCCAGACCAACACCTTCGACGGTCAGCAAACCTCCCGGCGTCGCATCGATCTGAGCAGCGGCCATGCCGTCGTAGCTGTACTGGCCGTAGGTGAAGGAGAAGAAATGGCGACGCCCTTGGAGCACCTTTGACACATCACCGAAGGTGAGCTGCAAGCTGCCCCACGAGACGATGCGCAGCTCACTCCCTGAACAGGCGCTGATCTCAAACGGGTCTACCCAGCCGGTGTCGCCGGTAGGCCGCCCGACGAACGAACTCAGATAGGTAATGACCCCCTCCGGCGCGCCGGTAAACACTGCTGCGCCGATTCCGTCGTCGCTGAGCCGAAGGGCCTCGACGATCGGATCAATCGCCGGCATAGCCGGGGTCGGGGTCGGGGTCGTACTCACGATGACCGCTGCCGTGGTGGTCTCGGGCGCCAGCGTCGTTGTGGCTGAGACGGTGGTGGTGGTGTCTTGCACGAGTGCGGGTTCGCCGGGCACTGCGGTGGTCGGCGGCACGGTCGTGGCCGTCGTTGTGGGTAGCAGCGTGAGCTTGGTCGTCGTGGTCTGCAAGGCATTGCTGTCATCGCCGCCACTGCACGCGACAAATGCGACGCAAGCAACCAGGACAAGACCAAATCTTTTCATTGCCACATCCTGTCTGCCGAGAGAGCCGAATAGGTGGAGGTCAGTCGAAGAGCCAACCGCGCTGCATCGGCGGCATGAGTCCCCGCTCAATGTACGACTCGGTTCCAAACATGGCAGTAAAAGCTTCAGCCGGCATTTCGAGGAAAAACGACTGGTCGCTGATCTGGCTCCGATGACAGGTGATCGCAGCTCGCTTCTGGTCAACGTAGCCGGTCACATCGACTTCAAGGGTCAGCTCAGCTTCAGGCGTGCCGAATGGGTTGCCGTCGTCAGCCGGGCCGGCCGGGTCGAACGGTTCGCCATCGTCATTGACCTGTGGCGCCGTCATGCCTGACTCCATTGCCTGCTGCATCATCTTCACGACACGGTCGCGATTCATTGTGGCCTCGAGGAGCCGAATCGGATTGCCTTCTGCAGTAATGATGTCGGCGGCCGCGTTGCCGACCTCGTGCACCTTGATGTGGTCAGGATGGCCGTAGTTACCATGCCAGTCGTACGTAGTGACGACGTCGGCATTCTCCTCGCGGAGCACTGCGGCCAGCCGGCCGGCCGCTTCATCGAGGTCGGCGCGCAGAAAACTCTCGGGATCGTCGTTCTGATCCCAACCGGTCATCCCTGAATCCTTGTAGCCAAGGAAAACAACGCGATGTGCCCCGAGCGCCTCAATCGATGCCTCGGTCTCCGTGCGGCGGCGATCAACGAGGGTCTCGCCGTCAGCGAGGTCTTCGGGCACTTCGCCATGATCGCCGTTTGTTGCAACGACGAGCACAACCCGGTGCCCTTCGGCGGCGGCACGCGCCATTGCGCCACCCGTGGCAATGGCCTCGTCGTCAGGGTGGGCGTGGAAACAGACGAGTGTCGACATCGTCGTCAGTGTTGCAGCGTCAGGCGGTCACCGCTACATCTGGTGCGCGGTCATTTGGCGTGTGATCATTCGGCGTGCCGTACCGCACCCGACTCGATGAGCTGGCCAATCCGTTCAGCGTTGACGCCCCAGTCGGCAAGCACGTCACGCGTGTGTTCGCCAGCATGTGCCGGGAGCTGGGTGACCTCGGCAGCGGTTCGGCTGAATCGCGGCGCCGGTGCTGGCTGAACCGTCCCACCAAGTTCGATGAAGGTCTCCCGCTCGACGTTGTGCGGATGCTTCGCTGCTTCGGACATGGTGAGTACCGGCGCGAAACATACGTCGGTCATCTCCATCAGGTCGCACCATTCGTCACACGTTTTCGTCTTGAAAAGTTCAGCGATCCGTACCTTGAGTTCGGGCCACTGTGTGGCGTCCATCTGGCGGGTGAACTGATCATCACCTTCGAGACCCGTGAGCCGCATCAGTTCGGCGTAGAACTGAGGCTCGATGGAACCAATCGAGATGTATCGACCGTCGGAGCATTCGTATACGTCGTAGAAGTGTGCTCCAGTGTCGAGCAAGTTGGTGCCGGGGTTCTGCTCGTCGAAGATGCCAGCAGCTTTCATCGACCAGAACATCGTCATCAGCACCGCTGTTCCGTCGACCATTGCCGTGTCAACAACTTGGCCCTGACCGCTCGTTTGGGCTTCGAGCAGCGCAGCGACGACACCGAGCGCGAGGAACATGCCACCGCCGCCGAAGTCGCCAACCATGTTGAGCGGAGGAACCGGCGCTTCTCCGGCCCGACCAAAGTGAGCAAGTGCGCCAGCAAGCGAAATGTAGTTGATGTCATGGCCAGCGGCTTGGGCGTACGGCCCGTCTTGGCCCCAGCCGGTCATTCGACCGAAGACCAACTTCGGATTGCGTTCGAGACAGACGTCCGGACTTACTCCGAGGCGTTCCATGACGCCCGGACGGAAGCCTTCGATCAGCCCATCAGCTGACTCGATGAGATCGAGCAGTGTTGCAAGACCGTCAGGGTGCTTGAGGTCGATGGCGACGTTCCGTCGACCGCGCAGGCTGACATCGCCTGCAGGATTTTCCGGCGCCGGCCCGCGGACCGCCCCGGTGCGTTCGACGCGGATGACTTCGGCGCCGAGGTCCGCCAAGAGCATGGCCGCGAACGGGCCGGGTCCAATCCCGGCAATTTCGATGATGCGTTTTCCTGCGAGTGGTCCCATGGTCATCTCCTTCAAACTTCTGTGCGGATATTGCTGATATTGCGGATGTTGCTGATGCGAATGTGCCCGGCGATTGCTTCGGCAAGAATCGGTGCGAGGGGCGCCGGGAGATCGTGACCCATGTCAGAGAGCAGCAGGTAGCGAGAACCGTCGATCAGTTCCGCTGTCCGTTCACCTCCCGATGGCGAGATCAACTCGTCGTCACGCCCGTGGATCACCAAGGTGGGCACGTCGAGCTGCTGGAGTCGTTCGCTCCGGTCGCCTGTTGCGTAGATCGCTGCGAGCTGGCGGGTGAATCCCTCGGGGTAGAAAATCCGGTCGAACTGGCGCGCCGAGCGCGTGCGAGTTACTTCCTCGGAAAAATGTTTTTTCGAGAGCCAGACCTTCGCTCGGAGGGAGTCGTCGATGTAGGCCTCTCGTTCGATCGACGGTGGAGCGAGTAACGCCGAGCGGGCCTCAGGAGACGGCCGGCCGTAATCGGGGTGGCCTGGGCTGCTCATGATCGAGCAGAGGCTGAGCACTCGGTCGGGATGTTCGATCGCCATCATCTGCACGATCATTCCGCCCATCGAAACGCCGGCGATGTGCGCCTTGTCGATGCCAAGATGTGTGAGCAGGCCCATGCCGTCGGCGGCCATCGCGCTCAGTGTGTAGGGGACTTCGACCGACTCGCCAGCAATGATCGACTGCAGCACTTTCATCGGCTGCACGTGTTGGCCGTCGAGCTTCGTCGAGAGGCCAACATCGCGATTGTCGTAGATGACGACGTGGAGACCTTGGGCAACGAGCCCCTCGATCAGTTCGGTCTCCCAGACGATCATCTGACTTGTGTAACCGTTCACGAGCAGCAGGGACGGGTTGCCCGGATCGCCGAAGGTCTCGAACTCCAACTCGATGGCGGGTCCGTCGGCAAGAGCGGGCAACACGGCACGTGGCATGGTCGCAGTGTTGCAGAGCGCACGGGCCGCGAAACAAGTGGGCAGTCTGTACTTTCATGGTGTGTCAGAAACGCGACGTGTGCACGCCCCGGGCCGAGTCAACCTGATCGGTGAGCACACCGACTACACGGGTGGGCTCGTGTTTCCGCTGGCAATCGACCGCGGCATCACACTCACCTACACCACAACTGACGACTCGATCGAGCTGACGTCGAACGACGTCGCCGGCCAGATCAACATCCCCGTTCCGGTCACGGGATCGGCCAACGAGGTCACCCCTGACTGGGGCACCTATGTGGCAGCCATGGCGATCGAACTCGGTACAACGACCGGCCTGCGCGGACACCTCGTCTCCGACATCCCTGCCGGTGCTGGGCTGTCGTCCAGCGCTGCTCTTGAATGCGCTGTCGGCCTTTCGCTGGACTTCCAGGGAACTCCACTCGAACTCTCCCAGATCGCACAACGCGCCGAGCATGCGGCAACAGGAGTGCCGACTGGGATCATGGATCAGCTCGCCATCGCTGCCGGAGTTCCCGGACACGCCATGCTCATCGACTGCCACAGCCTTGACGTCACACCCCATCTGATTCCCGACGACATCGACATCGTGGTCAAGTTCATCGCCAACCGGCGGCTGGTCGGCTCGGCGTACGCCGAACGAGTTGCTGAGTGTGCACGCGCCGAGGACGATATCGGCCCGCTGCGACTTGCTTCGCCCGACGACGTTGCTCGTGTCGTGGACCCCATCGCCCAGCAGCGGGCTCGGCACGTCATCTCCGAGAACCTACGAGTCATAGAGTTTGCCGCTGCACTGGCTGCGGGCAACTATGTCGCTGCCGGCCAGATCATGGTGGAGGGGCACGCCAGCCTGCGCGACAACTTCGACACGTCGACCGATGAAATGGACGCTGCAGTCGGTGCACTCAACGCACTTCCGGGCGTGTTCGGAACACGGATGACCGGCGGCGGATTCGGTGGATGCATCGTTGCCATCTGTGAGCCAGGCGCCATCGCCGATGGCTGGGCTGTCAAGGCCTCAGCCGGCGCCCGCCACATCGCGTAGCGCATCCCCCAGACGTCCGACCGCTCCTGGGGTCCTGCTTCCCCACCAGAACAAATCTTGCCCGTCGACGCGCACGACCGCACTGGACGGAAAGGCCACACGGAGCTCGTCGAGGTGGGCATCGGTGAACTCGTACGGCTCCGAAGGTACAGCAACAACGTCGGGTTCTTCGACGTCGGCGAGCCGCACCTCGGGATACGCGGTCGGTGCATCATCGGTCACCATGCGGCAACCGAGATGATTCAGTAACGATCCGCCGTACGTGGCCGCCGAAATACTCATCCACGGACGTCGCCATATCGGTACAAAGACTGACAGGCCCAGCGGCGCGCACTGCGCCAGACGGTCCAACTCAATCACCGTCGGGCCATTAACGAGCGCGGACAGTTCGACAACGACAGTCATGGCGGAAGCCAGGTCGGTGACGTCGCTGACGAAAATTTTGATACCCGCCGCCTCGAGCGCCTCGGCATCTTCTCGACGATTTTCTTCTCGGTCGAGCACCACAAGGTCGGGCGCGAGCGCAACGATCGCAGCGATGTCGGGGTTCTTTGTCCCTCCGACGTGAGGGATGTCTGGTTGCTCGCAGAACTTGGTACACGCAATAACATCAGCGCTCAGGCCAAGCAGCGTTTCAGTGCTCGACGGCACCAGGCTGACGATTCGGGGAGAGGCTGACACGTCAGCTGCCAAGCAGTTTGTCCTTTTGGGACTGAAATTCTGCGGCTGACAATGTACCGCGCTCGAGCATGCCTTCGAGTTTCTCAAGCTGCGAGGCCACGTCAATCGTCGTATTTCCGGTGTTCACCGTAAAGCGACGCTTTTCGTTCTCTTCCATCTGCGAGTGGATGAGGTTCTGCACACGGTCAGGACGCCTGATGTCGGTGAAACGTTGCTGGCCGTCTTCACCGCCGGACTCGATCAGCAGGTCGCCCGAGCCGGTCATCCGTTCAAAGATGCTCTGGCTGAAGTGCACGTTGTTCACTCGTTCGAGCGGAATTTCGATGCCCATTTTCGCGATCACGCCAGCACGGAAGATAAGTCGGTCGGATGTGATGACGAAGTTGGTGGTCATCCATTTGAGGTACCGCACGACGACCCAAATGGCACTCGCCACGATCAAGACGATCACCAACCATTTCAAGATGTCACCGAAAGTGCCGCCGACGTCGAAGACGAGGGCGAGGATGCCGAGAACAATCGAACCGACCAGCGCTGAGACCGGTTCCGCGAAGTGCCACCAATGCGGGTGGAGGTCGACCGCCACAGTTTCATAGTCGTTCAGCAGCTTCTTGGGATACGGCATCCCGCCATGGTACCCAACACGGTCTTGCCGGCTCCATACAATGCAGCCTGTGGATGCCGACGCGCTGATCGCCGACCTCGATGCCGACCAGCGCGCCGCAGTCACGGCCGAGTCGCATCTGGTTGCGGTAATCGCAGGCGCAGGGTCTGGTAAGACTCGCGTTTTAACACGCCGCATAGCATGGCGGATCGCCACCGAGCAGGCCGATGCACGCCATACCTTGGCGCTCACGTTCACCCGTGAGGCTGCCGGCGAGCTCCGACGTCGATTGACGCGCCTGGGCATGCGCGACCGCGTCGAAGCGGGCACGTTCCACTCGGTGATGCTTGCGGTGCTCCGGCAACGTTGGGACGACACGAACCGTCGGCCACGGACTGTCGTTCCTGACCGACGGCGACTCGTTGGCGATGTTCTCGATGGATCGCAGCGCCGCGGCATCGACGGCTTACTCGGCGAGATCGACTGGGCGACGGCCCGCGGCATCCGGGCGAGCGACTACGCGGGCCGGGCGCGCCGTGCCCAACGCAATCCATCGGCTGGTGTCGAACGTGCCGCCACCGTCTTCAATGACTTCGAACAACTCAAACGCAAGCGCGGCATCATCGACTTTGACGACGTGCTCTCACTTGTCGTGATCGAGATGGAACACGACCCAGGGTTCGCTGATGCGCTGCGTTGGCGCTTTCGGCACCTGCTCGTCGACGAAGCCCAGGATCTCAACCCTTTGCAGCACCGTCTCGTCGATCTTCTGCGGGCCGGCCGCGACGATCTGTTCATCGTGGGTGACCCGGCACAGGCCATCTATGGGTTCAACGGAGCCGACCCGACGCTGCTCGTCGACGTCGAACGTCGCTTCCCCGGCGTCGAGGTCGTCCGGCTCCCTGTCAACCATCGCTGTACCCCACAAATCGTGCGTACCGGCGTCCAGGTGCTAGCCGCAGCCGAACAGCCGACGCAGCTGGTGTCGAACCGTGGTGACGGGCCAGTCATCGAGCAGTGGGCTGGAGACGACGAAGAGGGCGAAGCACGTTTGGTTGCCAGTTCAATCGTGCGGCTTGATCCGAACCTGATTCGTTCGGGTGCGGTCGCTGTATTGGCTCGGACCAATGCGCAACTCACTGCGTTCGACGCCGCCCTCGGCGCGCTCGGCATTCCGGTGCGCCGCTCGGCCACAGCCTCCGGGACCCCGCTGCAAGTCGCAGTTCGTCAGGCCTCGATGCTTGGCTCTGCTTCCCAACTCCGCGCATGGGCACACGACATGCTCGATGCCCACGATGCGCTGCTGACAGTCCAAGCCGAGCGGGCCATCGCCCATGAGGGCGTTGACCGTCGGGCCAAAGCACAGGCCGACCGAGCTGTCGACGAACTGGAAGCCGAACGGCGCGTGGCCACGGTCTTACTCGACTATCTCCGTGACCAGCAGTTGGGCGACGGAGCTGGCTTCCGTGCTTGGGTCGCAATGACGAATCCCTTCGACGACCGATCGACCGACGGTGTCGACCTCTTGACCTTCCACGCATCGAAGGGTCGCGAATGGCATGCCGTCTACGTCACCGGCGTCGAAACAAGCCTCGTGCCGCACAAGTCAGCAACGACTGCGACGACTCGGGCAGAAGAAGGCCGACTGCTCTACGTTGCCGCCACGCGAGCATCTGACCGGCTCACATTCAGCTGGGCTGAGCGTCGGGGCGGCTATGCCCGCAAGCCGAGCCCATTCATCGGTGGTCTTGATCTCAGCGAGCCCGAGGCAATGCCCCCACCGAGCGCGCTTCGGCGGCGTCGCGCCAAGATCGATCCCCTGCTGGCAGCCCTGCAGGAATGGCGAGATACCACTGCACGCCAGGCCGACGTACTCCCGAGTCAGCTCTGCAGTGATCGTGACCTCAAGGCGATCGCCAGCAGCAAGCCAACGACCGTTGCCGAATTGGCAACCGCAACGTCATTCGGCTCGATTATGGCCGAGCGGTTGGGCGGGCAACTCCTGCCATTGGTAGCTCAGTTGAAATCAACGATGACCGGCGCGTGATCGCTTGGTGACTTCCCCTTGCGGGCGTTCCGATCGACAACACACCAGGTCGTCCGATCAATGATCGACTGGCTGCACATCAACATGTCGATGCGCATTCCGCGCCCCTGGTGGAAGTCGCCGCCGCGGTAATCCCACCATGAATACATACGGTCTTCGTCGTGCAGGCAACGGAACGCATCGGTCAAGCCCCACTGCTCAAGCTCGCCCAAACGGTCGCGTTCCGCCTGGCTGACATGAGTCATACCGACGGTCTTCGCAGGGTCGTGGACGTCACGGTCATCAGGAGCAATGTTGTAGTCACCACCCACGATGACGTCTTGGTCCGGCGACGTGTCGGCCTCCAGGTGCTGCACCAACCGGCCAAGCCAGTCGAGTTTGTAGGTGTAGTGGTCGTCATCAAGCGACCTCCCATTCGGGACGTACACGCTGCTGACGCGTACCCCACCGCACGTAGCGGAAATAATCCGAGCGTCCGGGTCTGCCTCAATGCCATCGGCGAAGTTCGACACAACATCGGTCAGGCCGACCTTGGAAAAAATGGCGACACCGTTCCACTGACCCTGGCCGTAGTGGGCGCACGCGTAGCCCATTGCTTCAAACGCCAACATAGGAAAGGCATCGTCGGCGAGCTTGGTCTCCTGGATCAGGAGGACATCGGGCTGCACTTCTTCGAGCCACGCTTCGACTCGTTCTTGGCGAGCACGCAAAGAGTTGACATTCCAAGTTACAACGCGCACGTCAGGTCTCCTTCTTCGCAGCGGACTGCTTCGCAGCAGCCTTTTTGGTAGTTGCCTTCTTGGCCGCGATCTTCTTGGCCGGCACCTTCTTGGCGGGAGCGTTCTTGGCGGGAGCGTTCTTGGCCGCGATCTTCTTGGCCACGATCTTCTTGGCCGCGATCTTCTTGCCTACGATCTTCTTGCCTACGATCTGCTTGGCTGGCGTCCTCTTGGCTGGCGCTGTCGCCGCTGCGATCTTCTTGGCCGGCGCAGCCCTGGGTGGAACCGTCTTGACCGACGCTGCCACCTTCTTGGCTGGCGCTTTCTTGGCCGGTGTCCTGTGTGCGACCATTTTCTTCGCAACCGCTTCCTTCGCAACCACTTCCTTCTCAACCACCTTCTTCGCAACC
>JBLIMF010000067.1:0-12771 GCA_047638615.1 Gammaproteobacteria bacterium | reverse complement strand
CGGCGGGCGGCAAGCGGCTGTTGCAGCGCGCCGACGGGTGGGCCCACACCTTCGTCGCCGGTATCGAGACCTACCGCAACGGCGAAGCCACCGGCGCCCTCCCCGGCCGCCTCGTGCGCGGCGCCCAACCGGCACCCACCCCCTGAGATCACCGACGCCCCCGCCGTCGGCCCGTGCGTCTACGGTGCACCGGATGGTCGAACTCCACAGAACAGGTGACGTCTTCGTCGCGACGATGAACGACGGCGAGAATCGCTTCAACCCCACGTCGGTGGCGGCGTGGAACACGGTGCTCGACGAGGTCGAAGCGGCCGCGGCAGAACCCGATGCAATTTGTGCTCTGGTCACGACCGGCACCGGCAAGTTCTTCTCGAACGGGCTCGATCTCGAGTGGCTCGGCGCAGCGTTCCACGATCCAGAAATCGCCGAGCCAATGGCGATGGTTGCCGACGTGCAGCACCTGTGGGCCCGAGTCATGTCATTGCCGGTGCCGACGGTCGCAGCGGTCAACGGCCATGCATTCGCTGGTGGCGCCATGTTCGCGCTCGCGCACGACCACGTGTTGATGCGGGAAGATCGCGGCTTCTGGTGCGTCAATGAGTTGCTGCTGAAGATGCGATTCACGCCTGGCATGCAGGCGTTGCTCTCGGGTCGGCTGCCGATCCAGACCGCCCGCAAGGCCATTTTGACCGCTCATCGTTTCAACGGTCCAGAGGCGCTGGCCAGCGGCATCGCCGATGCGCTCCACGACGAAAGCGGTCTCCTTCCGGCCGCTATCGAGCTCGCCCAGGCGTTGTCACCAACAGCCCACAAGACGCTGAACCTTTTGAAGGAAGACCTCTTCCCTAGCGCACTCGCCAACTTGCGATCAGGCGCTGCGCCCGACGCCTTTTAACTGCGGGCCATGCTGGCTGCGGGCGCTTACTGTGGCGTGCCGCAGACTTGCGTTCAATGCATTCGGCCGAACGCGTCGGGTGTAGCAACGATGCCGACGTTGGTGAAGCTGCCGTTCAAGATGTTCGCGCAGTGGCCGCTGCTGTTCATCCAGCCGTTCGATAGGTCAAACCAGTGGCCTTGATGCGGTGGAAGGGGCTCGACCCATCAGTGCCGCTGTGCGAGAGGTTCGAGCATCCCTGAAAGAACTTGATTGCCGAAGTGTGCGTTGCCAGCTTGCATCAACTGCGGATGCAGCGAGAGCGGCCCCAGGCCACGGTTCGTGCGCTCGGCATTGGTTTGATCCAACACCGCGTGGACACCGGCTGAGTTTCCAGGAGCCGCGGCGACAGGTGGCGTCGCGCGCTGGGCGGCGTCTACAGTCGTTCGGCCATCTGGAAGCCACCACTCCGGAATTCCGCTGCGCGTCTGATGGGACCCATGGTTGGTTCGTCAAACGCATCGGCGAACGTTGCGCCGGCAAAGCCAATTGGCGCCACAGCACACGTCGCGCTGAGTACAAAAGTGCAGACTCAACTCAACTTCATCCAGAGGTGTCGGTCCAAAATCGGGATCACTGAAGTCGAGCTTGGGTCAATATCGGTGTCGGGGGACGGCGAAAGACGAGGCTTTGGCAATGCCCGCAAGGACGTGAGCTCAAGCGCGATGAAGGCTTGCCACGGTGAGTATTTTAATACCGCGCTCCGTCGACGTGAGCGATGCCACATCACGCCACGAGGCGGACCAGCGCTGTTGCAGCCGCTGCAACCAGCACAACCACGATGAACGGAGCCCGTCGCCAGAGCGCGATCCCGGCCACGACGACGCCGACGAGACGTGCATCAACGGAGATCGATGCGCCGTTGCCCACCGTCGACACCAGCGTCAGCGCTGCAAGCAAGGCGGCCGGGAGGAGGTCGACGAGCGCCTGGACTCTGACCGGCAACGAACGGGCACCCAGCACGAGTGGCCCCGCCGACTTGAGTGCATAGGTCCCGAGTGTCATGACGATCAACACCGCCACTGCGTCACTCATCGCTCGGCCCTTCGATGACTGCTGCCGGCTGTCGGCCTGCAACGAGGACCCCGGCGATCGCCACCAAGATCGGCACGCCTGGCGGAGCGATCGGGACGAGCACCAGGGCAATGGCTGCGCCAGCGAAAGCGGTCCGTAGCTGTGGACGTTGCTGCAAGCGCGGCCAGAGGAGTGCGAGGAAAGCGGCCGGGCCAGCCGCATCGAGGCCCAAGTCGTTGATCAGGCCACCGGCATCGGAAAAAACGAGATGGCCAAGCACCGTGGTGATGTTCCAGACCACGAAGACGCCGATACCGGCGCAGAGGAATCCATATCGCCGGAGTGCGGGGTCGCTCGTCGAGGTTCCGACCGCGGTCGATTCGTCGATCATCAGCTGCGACATCGCGGCGCGCTGCCACAGCGCGCCAGTGAGGGCCGGCGCCATGATCACCCCAAAGGCGAGCGAACGAACGTTGAGCAACAGCCCGGCGATTGCCGCAGACGCGATCGAACCACCATCACCGAGTATCTCAGCGGCTGCAAATTGGGAACTCCCGCCAAAGATCAGTGCCGAGAATCCGATCGCTTCGAGGAGCGCGAACCCGGCGTGGGCCGCCGACGCCCCAAACACGATGCCGAACGGGGCGACTGCGGCAACAATGGATGCCGCCTGCCGCCGAATGACACGCCGCGCTGCAGCCTGCTGCAGATCTCCAGCTGATTCACCCACCACCACAGTGTGGGGCCAGCGTGAGGTCGTCACACGCACACGGCACAACGACCTTGTTCACCGTCGCGAAGGTTCCATCGTCTTCGATCAGGGAATAATTTGGATATGGCATGGTGTGAAGAGCGCTGGAACGAGTTCCAGCAGAAAGGACCCACCATGGGCTCACGAACTGCAACCCGACCGCATCTGGCCACCTGGTCACGCCGCACTGTCATTGCCGGGGCCGGCGCAACACTGCTCCTCGCTGCCTGCAGCGGAACTGACGGGGGCGCCAGCGAGCCCACCGGACCGACACTCCCAGCCGACGCCGCGGTCATCGTGGCAGCATCCGCCTCCGCCATGGGTGACGTCACGAGCGTCCGCTTTGACTTGGTCCGCACCGGCGCCAGCGTGTACATCGACCAGTTCGAGTCGATCGCGATCGATCGAGTCGTCGGCGAGTTCACCGTGCCTCAATCTGCGCAAGCCGTACTCGACGTCGAGGTCAACGACTCGTTGAAAACCCAGCTCGGCGCCATCGCGCTCGGCGAGGAGGTGTGGCTGTCAAATCCGATCACTGGCGAGTTTGAGACACTCCCCGATGGCTACGACATCGACCCGTCGCAGTTCTTCGACCCAGAAGATGGCTGGCGCCCGCTGCTCAGTGGGCTCACCGACGCCGAGCTGCTTGGCCTTGAGATGCGTCAAGGCGCAGAGCGTTACCACATCCGCGGGACTGCCACGAAGGAGCAAATGAAGATCATCACTGCTGGCCTCGTTCGCAATCAAGACGTCGCGCTCGACTTCTGGATTCAACCCGTCACCGGGCTCGTGCACTCTGTCGAGTTCGCGACCAACTCGATCAACAGCAACCCAGGTGACGAGCAGGTTGACTGGGTGCTCGAACTCGACCAGTACGGCGACGAGTTCACGATCGTGCCGCCCGACGAACTGAATACCGGATGAGTGCCGGCCCGACGCTTGGCACCGCTGCTCTGAACGATGCACCAGCAACAAACGGGCCGTCTCCGCGCGCCATTCTGTGGGCCGTCGGGTTCAGCGTGTTCGTTGCTGCGGACGACCTCACCGTCGTCTCGACGATGCTGCGCCCGATCATCGGCGATCTCGGACTCGTGCTGCCCGATGGGCTTGATGACGCAGCCTGGGTGGTCAACGCTTACCTGATCGCGTTCATTGCGGTCATGCCCATCGCCGGTCGCATCAGCGACGTGCTCGGCCGCCGACGGACCTTTGTCATCGCCTACTTGATTTTCATGATCGGCACGATCTGGATTCCCCTGTCAACCTCGCTTGGCCCGTTTCTCATCGGCCGCGTACTCACCGCACTTGGCGGCGGTGCAATGGTGCCGGTTGCGCTGGCCGTTGTCGGTGATGTGTATCCCGAGGCGAGGCGGGCGCGAGCGCTTGGAACGCTCGGTGCGATCGAAACGCTCGGCTGGGTATGGGGTCCGCTCTACGGCGCCATGCTCGTGCGTTTCTTCGACTGGCGTCTGCAGTTCTGGCTGAACGTGCCACTCGCTGTCATTGGCCTCGCCGCTGTGTGGTGGGCGCTTTCCGAGCATGATCGCCCGCAGCGAACGCACCGCATCGACTGGCTCGGCGCCAGCCTGCTGACCACCTCGCTTGTATCGCTGAATCTCGCACTGCTCGGCTCGGCAGAGGTGCAGAGCGTCCAGGGGCTCGACCAGCTCACCGGCAACGGTGGCACCGACCTGCGCCTGCTCTACCCGGTTGCGCTCGTCGCCGGTGTCGCGTTCGTGATGCAGCAGCGGCGCAGCTCCGATCCGCTCGTCGAGGCGTCGCTGTTCGCTGGCCGAAACGTCAGAGTCGCGCTGCTCGTGAACTTCGTGATCGGTGCGGCACTGGTGATCGCGATGGTCGACGTCCCGCTGTTCGTCAACGCGATCGAGGTCGACCTGGAACGTTCCGCAGTTGTTGCCGGGTGGATCCTGTCAGCGCTCACCGCGTCAATGGCAGTGATGTCATACGTCGGCGGGCGGATCACCGAACGCACCTGGTACGGCCCACCGATCATCCTCGGGCTCGTCGCTGCCACCCTCGCGTACGGCTCTATGGGCTTCACGTGGGGCGCCGACACCCCGTACCCGATTCTGGCCCTCCAACTTGGGCTCCTCGGTGCCGGGTTTGGCTTGACGACAGCTCCCACCACGTCGGCTGTCGTCGACCATGCAGCTCCCGAGCATCGCGGCAGTGCAGCAGCCGTCGTCATGGTTGTCCGGTTACTCGGCCTGAGCGTTGGCCTGTCGGCGCTCACCGCCTGGGGGCTGGCCCGGTTTAACGCGTTGCGTGGCGGCATCGAGCTGCCAGCACTGACCGACCCGGCCTTCGAAGCGGCCCTCCGTGAGGCGTCTGCCGACCTCACCTCGACGTCCATTGCCGAGACTTTCCTGGCCACCGCGGCGTTGCTCCTCGTCGGCCTTGCCATCACGGTGCTGATGCTGCGGCGAAACACGGCCACTTCGTTCCCGACTTCACTCCCGACTTCACTCCCGACTTCACTCCCGACTTCGGCGCATTCCCCCACTTCCCTGACAGAGGCACCCATGGCCAACGACAACACACCCAACGACGACACAGCCAACGACGACACAGCCAACGACGACACAGCCAACGACAACATCGTGACCGCTGAGATGCCGGTATTCGACGCACCACTTGCCGAATCACTCAGCGACGCAGCGCCCGCGGCTGACGGCTGGCAACGACACCTCGGCAAGATCGTCGGCCTGTTCGCACTTCTCCTGGTTGCTGCATTCGCGATGATCACCCTGCTGTTCACCCAATTGCAAAGCACACAGGACGACCTCGACGCGGCCACAGCGTCACTGAAAACAAGCACCGATGACATCGCCCGGGTCGAAGCCGGTGCCGCCCTCTACGCATCGCAGGTGACCGGCTTCCAGGAGCAGATCATCGAGCTGCAGCCGACGATCCAGGCCGGCCTGGACGATGCCGTCGAAGGCCTCCAAACGTTCAGCGAGTCGACACTTGAGTTCACGGTCAACATCGACGAGAGCATCGACATCAACACCGACGTCGTGATTGATCGAACGGTCGAGGTGCCGATCAAAACCACGTTGCCCATCAACGAGGAGTTCGACACGACAATCGTCATCGACGGCCCGTTTGGCACCGAGATCCCCCTCGACATCACGGTGCCCATCAACCTCGACGTCCCCATCGACATCACCGTCGACATCGCGCTCAACGAAACGATTCCGATCAATGCCAGCGTGCCGGTCAAGGTCGAGGTGCCGATCGGCGTGAACGTCGCCGACACACAGCTTGCCGACCTCGCCGACTCGCTCGCCACCGGCCTCGAGTCGTTCACACAGGTACTCAACGGCCTCGGCGGCTGAACTGAAAGCACCGCGTGCCTTCCAAAATGGAGACCCCGACGCTGCGCTGGCGACGTGAGCTGGTCTCAGTTTCGGGATGGGTGCACGGCCGCACCGAATCGGAGATCAAAACACTCCAGAGGCGCGGAGAGTAGGCCTCCATTTCGGGGCGCCGATAGCTTGCCGGACATGCTCGGACCAGCGGCAGGACCGGATCGTGTCGTTCCCCGGCCGAACAACACCTTCAAGCCACGACGCCGCGCCATGTCAGAACAGCGCCAGGCCGAGTTCGACATGTGGCTCGAGCGATGGGGTCTCGACCAGAGCGGCGAGCTCCTCGACTGGGTGGAAATATTCGATGGGCTCCCCGTGGTCCTCGACATTGGATTCGGTCGCGGCGAAGGAACCATCGACATGGCTCGGGCAGACTCGGGCACTGCGATTGTCGGGATCGAGGTCCACACGCCAGGTGTCGTGGCCGTTCTCGACGCCATTGAGAACGACCCGCTGCCGCACGTCCGCGCAGTCCACGGTGATGTCCTCCGCTTTCTGCTGAGGGTTCCACTCGATTCACTTGCGGAGGTGCGCGTCTACTTCCCGGATCCGTGGATGAAGAAGCGCCACCATGCCCGACGCCTTGTGCGATCCGACGTGGTCGGTGCATTGATTGACCGGCTCGAGATCGGCGGCCAACTCCACTTGGCAACCGACATCGCGGACTACGCGGAGCAAATGGCCGAGGTGTGCGACGCCGAGGACCGGCTCGACGGTGGCATCCTGCCGCGCCCCGATTGGCGCCCGCTGACTCGGTTCGAACAGCGCGGCCTCGACGCCGGCCGCTCACCCATCGACCTCATCTACACACGTCGCAGCTGACCCTCCAGCCGACCGTCGGCCAAACCTGGGACCGATGCAATGCACCAGTGAGCCGTCATGGTCTCCCTGCCGGCATCCTTCTTTAGTTGTGCCCGCAAAGATATATCGGTAAGATAGCGCTATGTCCTCGATCCTCCAGACATTCCAGCTCGGCACGCAATGGCCGACGCTCGACCCGTTCCTGTTCTGCGCACACCACCTCGACGACTACCCCAATGGCACGGTCGACCTCCAGCCTGATGCGTCATTGAACTCGCGCAACATCGGTCAGGATTTCGATGGCATCGACGGCTGGAACATGTACCACGGCAAGAATGTGCCGGGCTTCCCTCAGCATCCGCACCGCGGCTTCGAGACAATCACCTACGTGCGTACCGGCGTGTGCGATCACAGCGATTCGATGGGTGCCACGGCACGCTTCGGACGCGGTGACACCCAGTGGATGACCGCAGGACAGGGCATCGTCCACTGCGAGATGTTCCCGATGCTCAATCGCGACGAGAAGAACCCGCTCGAGATGTTCCAGATCTGGTTGAACCTGCCCGCGGTCGACAAGATGGTCGACCCCTACTTCACAATGCTCTGGAGCCACGACACCCCGACCGTTGTCGAGGCCGGGCCCGACGGCCAACTGGTCGACGTCACCGTGATTGCCGGGTCGCTGGCTTCTCGTGATGGCGCTGATGCCGTCACCGCGCAGGCGCCGCCTCCCAACTCGTGGGCCGCCCGCGCTGAGGCAGACCTCGCGATCTGGCACCTGCGCTTCGACGCTGGCGCCTCGTGGACGATGCCAGCCGCTACGGGCGCCGACACCAACCGGATCCTGTACGCATTCACTGGTTCGGCGATCACGATCAACGGCGAGACGATCGAAGCCGGCACCGGCGCAGTGGTCGACGCATCCACGGCGCTCGAACTGGTTGCCGGTTCTGGCGATGCCGACATCTCCGGAATCGAGATCATGGTGCTACAGGGCCGCCCAATCGGCGAGCCGGTAGCGCGATACGGCCCCTTCGTCATGAATACCGACGAAGAAATTCGCCAGGCGTTCTCCGACTACAAGCGCACCGAGTTCGGTGGCTGGCCATGGCCGAGTAACGATCCGACACACGGCAGCGAGGAAGGCCGATTTGCGCACCATGCCGACGGCCAGGTCGAACGTTTCGACCTCGACGTCCCTGGCACCTCGCCCGGCATAGCTCCGGCATCAATGTCTTGATGTCTTAAGTATCAACACTGCCGGAACAGTTTGTCCCGTCGGGCAGACTGGGGAGGTGACAGTACTCCACGATCTCCTTGCCGCACGAGGCACTCTGCTCGTCGACGGCGCCATGGGAACCGAGCTTTTCGCTCGTGGCCTCGGCTCGGGTGACCCGCCGGAGATGTGGAACATCGACTTCCCAAATCGGGTCACCGCTGTCCACACCGATTACATCGCGGCCGGCTCAGACATCGTGCTGACCAACTCATTTGGCGGCACCCGGTTTCGGCTGAAGCTGCACAAACTGGATGACCGTTGTATCGAACTGAACCGCGCCGCAGCCCAAGTGGCGCGCGCGGCAACCGACGCACACTTCGAGGCGACCGGACACCGAGTGCTCGTCGCCGGGTCGATGGGCCCGTCAGGCGAGTTGCTGGTCCCCATGGGCACGATGACGCTCGCCACGTGCGCCGATGCGTTCCGCGAGCAGGCCATCGGCCTGGCCGAGGGCGGCGCCGACATCCTGTGGATCGAAACGATGAGCCATCTCGACGAGGTCACCGCCGCGGTCGAAGGCGTTCGTTCGGTCAGCGATCTGCCGATCTGCACGACGCTGAGCTTCGATACGGCAGGGCGCACGATGATGGGTGTCACCGGCGCTGATGCCGTCAACCGGTTGGCCGAGGTCGGTGTCACCGCAGTTGGCGCCAACTGCGGGAACAACTTGGCCGATACGGAAGCCGCGCTCACCGAAATGCGGGTCACCAACCCCGACATCTTGCTGATCAGCAAGGCCAACGCTGGCATGCCCGAGTGGCACGGCACCGAGCTCCACTACTCGGGTTCACCCGACGTCATGGCGGCCCACGCAATCCGCCAACGCGATGCCGGTATCCAAATCATTGGCGCCTGCTGCGGAAGTGCACCTCGACATCTGCACATGATGCGTCAGGTGCTCGACGGCGACATCCCGGTCCCCGAGGTCGAGTTCGAAATTGCTACCGTGCGTCAGGTCAGCAAGGGTCGCGTCCGCACCGGCCGTCGCGCCCCCCGCCCGATGGATTGACGCATCACGACGAGCAGAAAAGTCGGGGTGTACTGCGCATCCCGACCGAGCCAGTCGTCGGTCAGATACACGCTCGGATTGAGTCCGCTCTTGCTGCGACGTCACGTGCAGACTCACCCGGCTCACCAAGCACAGTGAGGTGGCCCATTTTGCGACCAGGCCGTGGTGCAGTCTTGCCATAGAGGTGCAGCTTGGTCGCGGGGTGAGTGAGAATGGTGGCCCAATCGGGCTCGCCGTTACTCCACAAGTCACCCAGCAGATTGACCATCGCGACTGCTGGGCTGGTCATCGACGTATCACCTAAACCGACACCACAGATCGCCCGGATCTGCTGCTCGTACTGGCTGGTCACGCTCGCATCGAGCGTCCAGTGTCCGCTGTTGTGCGGCCGAGGTGCAATCTCGTTCACAAGCAACTCGAGTTCGCCGACGGCATTTCGAACAACGAACAACTCGACGGCGAGCACTCCGACATAGTCGAGGCGCTCGGCGATTTCGACCGCGAGCCGTTCCGCAGCGCTCGTGAGATCTGCGTCGATGGTTGCCGGCACGATCGACACATCGAGAATGCCTGCAACGTGGGTGTTCTCGGCGACCGGCCAGGTCACAGTCTCACCGGTCACCGACCGCGCCACAAGCACGCTGACCTCAGTATCGAGATCAAGGAGTGTCTCGACGACACAAGCAACATTACCGACGTCGTTCCAGGCGTCTTCCACGTCGTCGAGCCGGTCGATCCGAACCTGTCCCTTGCCGTCGTAGCCGAGGCGCGCGGTCTTCACCACTGCGGCCCCATCCGTCGGCAACTGCGCACCGGCCGTATCGATCGGATGCGCTTCGTCGACGATGGCAAACGGGCCAACCGGAAAGCCAGCAGTGCGGAAGAATTGCTTCTCGGCAATCCGGTCCTGAGCGATCCGCACAGCACTTGCCGAGGGAGCGACTCGTGTCGATCGCTCGAGCCGCTCGAGGCCCGCGGCGGGTGGGTTCTCAAACTCGGTGGTGACCACGTCGCATTCAGATGCCAAGCGGTCGAGCGCATCGCTGTCGTCGTAAGGCGCAACGAAATGGAGATCGGCCACCGCTGCAGCCGGGGCGTTCGAGTCGGGATCCAGGACGAGTGTCCGGTATCCCATCAGCTTTGCAGCAACAAGTGCGTATCGGCCAAGCTGGCCGCCACCGAGCATGCCGATGGTGGCCGGAGGAACGATGATGTGCCCGTTCATGCCGGTGGCAGCGTCGAAGCAGCAGCCTGGTCGCGCCGGTCGGCCCGGTACCGCAGCAGAGCGTCGTGCAGTTCGTCGTCGGTACTCGCCAACAGCGCGACGGCGAACAACGCCGCGTTGATCGCTCCGGCCTCACCGATGGCGAACGTTGCCGTCGGGATGCCAGCGGGCATCTGCACGATCGAGTAGAGCGAGTCTTGGCCCGAAAGGTGACGCGACGCCACAGGGACGCCGAGCACGGGAACGATGGTCTTGGCAGCGAGCATGCCGGGGAGGTGGGCGGCGCCACCTGCGCCCGCGATGATCGCCCGCAGGCCCTGCCCCCGAGCTGCCTCGGCGTACGCAAACATCTCGTCGGGCATGCGGTGTGCGCTGACGACCTGCGCCGTGTGCGTCACGCCGAAATGTTGGAGCGTTTCGACTGCTTTGGACATCGTGGGCCAGTCGCTCGAGGACCCCATCACGACACCAATCAACGGTTGCTCACTCTGCGTCTCAGGCACATGCCCAGGTTAGGCCAGGTGGGTGAAAACTCAGTCGACTGCAATATTAGGAGCGACGAACGCGGCCGGTGCTTCGATGGCTCCGTTGCCGCCACCCCCGCCCGAGTTCAGGCTCCGACCGAAGTAGAAAATTCCAGCCATCACGGCAATGAATACGATGCCAGCGATCAGCCACTCCATCATCGGGGAGATGCGTTTGCCGCGACCCTCGCCTGTGTTGTGCGTGGTCGGTCGACCCTTGGGGGCCGTGTACCCCTTCTTGCCAGATTGGGGTTCCAGGTCAGCTTCAGTCGACGCCATAGAAAGACCACCCAATCAGACTTGACCACCCGCGCACAAGCGACGTGCAGCATGTTTTCCGAACCGTTCGCCAAGACAGCGATGTTGGGTTGCCTGCTCGACGTGGCCTCACTCCGGCCGAGACGCACGCGCACGTCCAGCGAGCAGAGCCATTTCGATGACTGCCAACGTTGCTTCTTCGCCAACATTGTGGCCGCCCGCCGGTTCACTTCGAACCAATGCTTGGTCGATGTTCTCGACAGTGAGGATGCCCATCCCGATGGGTGTACCGGTCTCGATCTGGACCTGCATGATCCCCTGTGCACAACACTGGGATACGAGTTCGTAGTGCGTTGTCTCACCGCGAATCACGGCACCTAGCACGACAACAGCGTCGACCTCGCCTGACTCGATGAGCACGCGGGCGGCAAACGGCAACTCGAAGGCACCGGGGGCCGAGGCGACGTGTGCCGTGGCACCGGTTGCACCGATCGCGCGGTGCGCGCCAGCGGTCAGCCGATCGACGATGTCGTTGTTCCAGCGTGCGCTGACGACACCGACAACGAGGTCGGTGGCGTCGAGTTGGGGAGGGGGCGCAGCGCGCGAATCGGGCGTGGCCACGTCAGAGATCTTCCATGCTTGGCTCTGCGAAGTCGAGCAAATGGCCCATCCGCTCACGCTTCGTGCGCAGGTATTCGATGTTGTCGGGGTTCGGTGTTGACTCCAGTTGCACCCGCCCGACGATCTCGAGGCCGAAACCTTCGAGACCTCCGTACTTCGCCGGGTTATTGGTGAGCAGACGCATCTGAGTCACGCCGAGGTCGACGAGAATCTGCGCCCCGATGCCGTACTCCCGATTGTCGACCGGCAGACCGAGTTCAAGGTTCGCGTCGACGGTGTCGCGACCCTGCTCCTGCAGTTCGTACGCACGCAACTTGTGCCCGAGGCCGATGCCTCGGCCTTCGTGGCCGCGCAAGTAGACAACCGCACCATGGCCCGCTTCAGAGATTTGGCGCATCGACGCTTCGAGCTGCTTCCCGCAGTCGCAGCGGCGCGAGCCGAACACGTCGCCGGTGAGGCATTCACTGTGGACACGGACGAGTGCAGGCTCACCGTTGCTGAGGTCACCAACGGAAAAGGCGAGGTGTTCGATGCCGTCGAGCGTTGACTCAAAGGCATGGCAGGTGAACTGCCCCCATTCGGTCGGCATGTTCGCCTCAGCAATGCGCCGGACCAGCTTTTCGTTGCGACGGCGGTGCCGGATCAAATCAGCAATCGTGATCATGACCAGGCCGTGTTCGGCGGCAAACTCAGTGAGTTCAGGGACCCTCGCCATCTCGACCTTGTCGGCCGTGACGATCTCACACAGCAGCCCAGCAGGCTCGAGCCCCGCCAGCATCGGCAAGTCCACGGACGCTTCGGTGTGGCCCGCGCGCTTCAGCACGCCACCAGCTCTTGCTTCGAGGGGAAGGATATGGCCCGGTCGTGCGAGGTCGTCTGGTTCGGTACTGCCGTTGATCAGCGCTTGGATCGTGGCCGAGCGATCGCTCGCGCTGATGCCAGTCGACGTTCCGTGCTTGTAGT
>JBLIMF010000066.1:0-12772 GCA_047638615.1 Gammaproteobacteria bacterium | reverse complement strand
CGCTCGGCCATCGGAGTCGAAGTGCCGAACCATCAACGTCAGCTCGTCGCACTTGGTGACCTCATGGTGTCTCCTGAGGCCAAGAAGGCTGATGCGCCGCTCGATGTGGCGATCGGTAAAGACATCGCAGGCAAGGCCGTCTTCTTGGATCTCGCATCCACGCCGCACATGCTCATTGCCGGTGCCACTGGTGCCGGTAAGTCGTCCGGCATCAACTGCATCATCACGTCGCTCCTGATGCGGACAACGCCCGACGATGTGCGCTTGATTCTGATCGACCCCAAGCAGGTCGAGATGGGGCAGTACCAGCGTTTGCCGCACCTGTTGACGCAACCGGTCACCAACCCGAAGAAGGCAGCCAACGCACTCGGCTGGGCCGTCAAAGAGATGGAGCGTCGCTACGACGTGCTCTCCGAGGTCGGGTACCGCGATATCGGTGGCTACAACAAGTCATTCAAAAAGGGCGAGATCGAGCAGCCCATTGGCTGGGATCCCGATAGCGCTCCGGTCTACCAGCACATGCCGTACATCGTCATCGTCGTCGACGAGCTCAACGACCTGATGATGGTTGCTGCACGTGACGTCGAAGAGTCGATCACCCGCATCGCTCAAAAGGCGCGTGCGGTCGGCATCCACCTCATCGTTGCTACGCAGCGCCCGTCGGTCAACGTCATCACCGGTGTGATCAAGGCGAACATCCCGGCCCGGATGGCATTCGCAGTTTCGTCGTTGACCGACTCGCGAGTCATCCTCGACCAGCCCGGCGCCGACAAGCTTGTTGGCAAAGGCGACATGCTGTTACTGCCGGGCAACTCGTCGGTCGCGAACCGTATCCAGGGCGCATTCATCACCGAAGAAGAGGTCCGTAAGGTCGTCGCTCACTGGCGTGCGCAAGCGCCTGAGACGATTCATTCGACGGCTGTCGAAGACGGCGACGATGCACCCAAGTTCGACGCCAACGGGTTCGCCGGAAGCGACCAGCCCGCACTCGTGCCGCCGACGCTGGGTGCGCCCGGCGCTGCTGCGATGGGGTCGATCGGGTCGATGGATCTCACCTCCGATGCCAACGCCTTCTCGGCTGGCGAAGAAGACGAAGACACCATCATGATGCGTCAGGCAATGGAACTCATCGTGCGCAGCCAACTTGGGTCGACGTCGATGCTGCAGCGCAAGCTCAAGGTCGGCTTCGCCCGAGCCGGCCGCATTATGGATCTCCTCGAAACTCGCGGCGTCGTCGGCCCGAGCGAGGGTTCGAAGGCGCGCTCCGTGCTCATGACGGTCGAAGAGTTTGAACTGCTCCAGCAAAACGGCCAGCTCTAGTCGAAACGGCTGCGGTCTGCCAGCATGGGCCGATGGCCCATTCCGTTCTGACGCCGCAGCTGACCGAGATTACTGACGGGTTACGTTTCCCCGAGGGGCCAATCGCCATGCCTGACGGCTCGGTGATCGTGGTCGAACTGTTTGCTGCATGCCTGACACGGGTCTGGCCTGACGGCACCAAAGAGCTGGTCGCCGAGACGCCGGGTGGTCCGAACGGAGCTGCCATCGGGCCTGACGGAGCAATCTACTTGTGTAACAACGGAGGATGCTTCACGCCGATCGAACGCAATGGCCGATCCCAACCAGGCCGCTACGACCCGGAGCGCTATCTCGGGGGCAAGATCCAGCGAGTTGACTTGCACGATGGGTCGGTCACCGATGTGTACACCGCGTGTGCAGGACGACCGCTGCGAGCCCCAAACGATCTCGTGATGGACGGCCACGGTGGGTTTTGGTTTACTGATCACGGGATCCGCGACTTCGACGCGCGCACAGCTGACCTCACCGCGATCTACCATGCGAAGTGCGACGGTTCAGAGATCGCCGAAGCGATTTTCCCGGTCGAGGGACCCAATGGGATTGGACTGTCGCCTGCTGGCACGACGTTGTATTGGGCCGAGACCCATACCGGGCGGGTTTTCGAGCGGGCCCTTGAGGGGCCGGGCCGCTTGGCGTCTGGCGGGCGCACACAAGTGTTGCATGGGTTGTCTGGCCACCAACTGCTTGATTCGTTGGCAGTCGACCACGACGGTTGGGTGTGCGTGGCGACACTGCTCAACGGTGGGATCACGGCGATCTCGCCCGACGGTGAGCACACCGAGCATCACGCCACCGGCGACATGTTCACCACCAACATCTGTTTCGGCGGCGACGGCATGTCGACGGCATTCGTGACATTGTCGGGGACGGGGCGCTTGGTCTCGTTCCCATGGCCACGTCCCGGTCTGCGACTCGCGCACCAGTAGCTGGAGTGATCTGTTTGCATCGACAAGCTGGTTGAAGTGCCACCTCACCTCTCGACACAAACGTGCACAAACGGCAGAGGTGTGTCCGAATCGGTGGCAGATAGTGTCAGGGTCATGGTGCAGCGGTTCTATATCGAAACACTGGGCTGCCCAAAGAACGATGTCGATTCAGACAAGCTCGTTGGTGCACTGCTTGCAGACGGCATGGAAGCCACCGAGGATGCCGCAGCGGCCGACCTTGTGGTCGTCAACACCTGTGCGTTCATCGACGAGGCGCGACGCGAATCGATCGACACGATCTTGGCGCTCGACGCGCAGCGCATCGAGGGTTCGAAGCTCGTCGTCACCGGCTGTATGGCCGAGCGCTACGGTGACGAATTGGCCGCCGAGCTGCCCGAAGTCGACCAGGTCGCCGGGTTTGGCATGGCGTTCAACATGCGACCAGAGCAGCGTGATGGCTCCGAAGTCCCGAAGCTGAAGAGCGGGCGCAAGCTCATCCCAGTATCCGAAGCGCCACTGCCCGACTTCGACCTTCTCAACCTGCCGCGGCCGAAGTCTGCTGTGCCATGGGCCTATGTCAAAATTGCTGAAGGCTGCGACCGATCGTGTGGCTTCTGTGCGATTCCGAGCTTCCGTGGCCCGCAGCGCAGCCGTGACGTGTCGTCGATCCTCACCGAGGTCGAACAGCTCGCCGCACGCGAGATTGTGCTGGTTGCTCAGGACCTTGCTTCGTACGGCAAGGACCGCCCCGACGAAATGGGCGCGGGTTCGATCGTCCCGCTGATCGATGCTGTGGCTGCACAAGTCGACCGAGTCCGGCTTCTTTATTTGTACCCGAGCGATCTCACCGACGGGCTGATCGACTCGATCTGCAACTCGGGTGTGCCGTATTTCGATCTCTCACTGCAACACGTGAGCAAGCCGCTGCTGCGCAGGATGCGCCGCTGGGGTGACGGTCAGCGCTTTCTCAATCGCATTGCCGACATCCGCGAGCGCGAGCCCGCAGCGGCGTTCCGCAGCAACTTCATCGTTGGCTACCCGGGCGAAACCGAAGACGACCACGATCAGATGCTGCGCTTCATCGAAGAGGCCCAGCTCGATTGGTGCGGCTTTTTCTCGTACAGCAACGAAGACGGCACCTATGCCGCCGACTTGGTAAAAAAGGGTGAAGGCGTCGTGCCCGCCGGGCTGATGCACGAGCGGCTCGCCGAGCTCCGTGAAATGCAAGACGACATCACAGCTGCTCGACGCGACGACCTGATTGGCACCACGATGTCTGTGCTGGTCGATGCTCCGGGCGTGGCTCGCAGCCACCGTGAAGCTCCCGAGATCGATGGCATTGTGCACGTCGGTCATGATGTAACGGTGGGAGAGTTTGCTGAGGTCACGATTGTCGACGCACTGGGCCCTGATCTGGTCGCAGCCGGCGTCGACGTTGCGTCGCTCGATACCGAGGAATCGGCAGCGTTGTAGTGGCAACGACGGAGGCAGCGCAGAGCGAGGGCTTGTCGATCGCCAGCTGGGCGAATGCCATCACCACCGGCCGTCTGCTGTTGTCGCCCGTCATGTTCTGGGTGATTCCAAATCATCAGCGAGGCGCATGGATCGCCTGCCTCTTCTGGTTCGTCCTGTGCTTCAGCGACTTCATCGACGGCTACGTCGCTCGGCGGCGTGGCCCCACCGCAGCGGGCGCGTTTCTCGACCCGCTCGCCGACAAAGTGCTTATTCTCGGCGCCATGTTCACGCTGGTCAGTACCGACGTCTTTTGGGTCGTCCCGGTGATCATCATCGCGGCACGTGAAATCATCATCAGCGTCTACCGGGTTGTAGTGAGCGGCAAGGGCATCAGCGTGCCAGCCTCGCAACTTGCGAAGTACAAAACGTTTGCCCAGCAGCTCGCTGTTGGGTTTGCCCTTCTGCCATGGACGGCGCTGGACGCCACCTGGCTGTGGAAGGGCCTGCTCTGGACGGCTGTTGTGCTTGCTGTGATCAGCGGCGCCCAGTATCTGAATCACGCTCGGCAAACGCAATAGTCCACTGAGATATAGCGCTGGGCCTCGTACGACCCTGCAACTGAGCCACACTGAACAGATGCGTTGTGATGTGTTGGCTGTCGGAACCGAGTTGTTGCTGGGTCAGATCATCGACTCGAACTCGGCCTGGATGGGCAGTGAGTTGGCGCTGCATGGAATCGATTCGTTGGTGCAGGTCAAGGTTGGCGACAACATCGGCCGGATCGAAGTACAGCTGCGGCAGATGCTTGTCGACGCTGACGCAGTCATTATGTGTGGCGGGCTCGGTCCGACGCATGACGATCTGACGCGCAGCGCGATTGCCGCCGTGATGGGCGTCGAGCTCATTGAAGATCCCGCGCTCGTGGAGGTCATCCGCGTCATGTTTGAGTCCCGGGGACGGGTGATGGCTGAGAGCAACCGACAGCAGGCAGAGGTGCCGGTCGGGGCATCGATCATTCCGCAGACCCGCGGCACGGCGCCCGGTTTGATCTGTCCGATCACGATCGATGGCGTCGTCAAGGTGGTGTACGCGGTGCCTGGTGTCCCGCATGAGATGCAGGACATGATCTGTCGGGCGATTATCCCCGATCTGCTGGAGCGCAGCGGCGAACGCGCCGTCATTGCCTCGCGGGTCCTGCGCACCTGGGGAGAGAGTGAGAGCGGTCTCAATGAACGCCTCGACGGCATCATCGACCAGTTGGAAACGCCAGACACACCAACGCTCGCGTTCCTGGCGAGTGGCTGGAACGGCTTGAAAGTACGGCTCACGGCGAAAAGCGAGACTATCGACGACTGTGTGGCCCAGCTTGATCACTGGGAAGCAGTCGTCCGCGTAGAGATCGACGAGTTTGTGTTTGGCACCGATGAAGACACCATGGAATCGGTCGTCCTCGATCTGTGTCGGCAGCGCGGTTTGACGCTTGCCGTGGCGGAGTCTGTCACCGGCGGGCTCGTGAGCGGGCGGCTCACGGACATCCCAGGGGCAAGTGATGTGTTCGTCGGTGGGATTGTCAGCTACGCGGCCTCGGTGAAGCGGCAATTGCTCGGTGTCTCGAGCGGCCCGGTGGTCAGTGAATCGACTGCCCGAGAGATGGCTGCTGGTGTCCGGGAGCAGCTCGGAGCTGACGTCGGGCTTGCGCTCACAGGCGTTGCTGGCCCGGACGAACAGGATGGACAACCCGCTGGCACTCTCTTTGTGGGCATGGTTGGCCCGGGGTTCGAGGAGGTCCGTCAGGTTCGGCTGCCCGGAATCCGCGAGCAGATGCGGCAGTTCTCTGTGATCACTGCGCTGGGGTTTCTGCGCCACCATCTCGATGCCTGATGCCGCGGTGTCGTACCTCAGGCGTTTGTGATCGCTACCGTTCATGGGCGAAGAGCCACTAATGACTGACGATTGGAATTCAGACCGAGCCGTTCCTGGCCGAGGCCCAACGGGTGCACCCCGCCGTTCTCTACTCAGCGCCCGTGAACGACGACAGCGCAACCTGATCATCGGGTTGAGTATTGGATCGGTCATTGTCCTGCTCGCGGGAATGATCGCGTTCGTCGCCACTCGAGGCAGCGGAACAGCAACGACAGTGCAGCCGACGGCCCTCCCCACATCGGTGCCCAACACGGTCGCGGCCACATCGTCGACGGCAGCATCGACAATCGCGGTTGAAACCACGCCGCCGCGGACGACAGTCCCGATCGTCGCGAATGCCGATGCAGGGCCTGATCTCGCTGTGAACCGGAGCGGCGAGTTCAGGCTCATTGCAACAGACTTGGCCCCTGGCACGCCGAACGCTGCGGTGCGCTGGACACAGATAAGTGGCCCTGATGCAACGGCTGGAGTTGGCAGTCTGCGTGGCGCCGAGGCCGCGGCAATCGCACCGGATGACGTTGCCACGATGGTCTTCACGCTTGAAGTCGCTGGTACCAATGGCGTGGCGACTGACGACGTGGTCGTTCGCGTGTTCGAAGACGCCGCCAGGGCTGCGTTCATCGACGGTGAGCGTGGGACGGATGCTGGTAACGGAACGATGGAAGCCCCGTTCAAGTCGATCGCAGCGGCAGCTACAGCGGCGACGGGGAGCGACCTCTACGTACGCAGCGTTGGTATTTACGACGAGTCGGATGCGACCATCGAGCTGGCAGCAGGAATGAGCCTCTACGGCGGCTTCGACGAGAACTGGAACCGTGATGCTGATCGGCGTGCGGTGATCACCGGTGACGAGGTGGCGATGACGGTGTTTGGTGACGCAGAGCGGTGGATCGCGTCTATTGAACTCACGAGTGCCGACGTGTCGAGTGGAGGGGCCTCGATCGGAGTTCTGATTTCGGGCGCGCAGACGGTCAATCTCATTGACAGCCGGGTGGTGTCGGGGCGAGGTGGCGTTGGGTCTCCGGGTGGCAGCGGAGCAGTCAGTATTGGCGTGTCAGCCACAGACGTCAATCAGCTGGCGATTGAGCGCAGCACAGTCAATGGAGGGAGGGGCGGCAATGGCGGCATCGCGCCCGATACAGATGGCGTGGCTGATGCCGGTGGAGTTGGTGGAGCGGCAAATGGACGCAACGCTGGCAGCGGTGCGGGCGCCGACGGCGCGGGCGGACGTGGTGGCGAGACGAGCAACGGCGTCGACGGCGGCAGTGGACAAGCAACTGGCGGCTCGGGCGGAAAGAACAGCTCGCCAAATGGTCGACCGGGCAGCGGCGGTAATGGGGGCGTCGGGGGTGTCGGCGGCGATGGTGGTGATGGCCTGGTGTCCACAGCAAATCAAGAGACGATTCCAGTCGGAGCTTCCGGCGGAACAGGTGAGCCGGGTATCACCGGGCGTGCAGGCGGTGGTGGAGGCGGTGGGTTCGGGCCGCTCCTTGTGGCCGGTGGTGGCGGTGGTGGCGCAGGCGCAGGCGGGGCCCCTGGCAGCGGAGCCATCGGTGGTGGTGGTGGCGGCGGCTCGGTCGGCCTCCATGCTGTTGGCGTCAACCGCTTGGTGATCTCGGAATCACTCATTGCAGGTGGTGGAGGCGGCACTGGCGCTGTCGGAGGTGCGGGCGCCCTCGGAGGTGCTGGCGGAAATGGCGGCTCAGGAGCTGTTGGAGCCAACGGAGTCCTTGCCGACGGTGGCAATGGAGGCGGTGGTGGTGCTGGCGGCGGCGGCGGCGGCGGTGGTGCTGGTGGCGGTGGTGCTGGCGGGCCTTCGTACGGCTTGGTGACGACTCGCGTCGCCGAATTGTTCATCGACTCGACCAGAGTTCGTGGTGGCGGGGGTGGCGCTGGCGCCGACGGCGGTGCAGGTGGTGAGGCCGGTGGCGCCGGTGGCGATGGCAGCGCGCGAAGCGGCGGAATATCTGGTTTGCTCGGCGCGCCAAACTCCGATTCGCAGGGTGATGGCGCATCCGGTGGCTCGTCATACGGATGGTTTGACGACTCAGGAGCCGATCAGGCGTTCAGCGATGCATCTTTCGGAGTGGGCACAGGAGGCGCTGGAGGCGACGGTGTCACCTCTGGCGACGACGGCGCGGTCATCACATCGAACGTCTGATCCGAGCAGTTGCAGCACCCTTGGCTCGGTGCCACGATGGTCCGGCGATAACCTCTTCCTCTTGCCTTCGTAGCTCAGCCCGGATAGAGCAGCGGGTTTCTACCCCGTCGGTCGCAGGTTCGAATCCTGCCGGAGGCGCCAATCGTACGGTTCGGGGTTAGCCTCCTCTTTCCGCTATCCGACGACCCAAGAGGTTCTGCGTGAAATTTAAGAAGGGCGAAACCGTCATCTACCCCCAGCATGGCGCGTGTGTCGTGCAGGGGACTAAGAAGATGGAGTTCTTCGGCGAGAAGCAGGAGTACTTGATCCTGAAGACCGTCATCAACGAAATGACCTTGCGCGTGCCGCTCGACAACACCGACGGCGTGGGCGTGCGTCCACCTGTGTCGGCTGACGAGCTCGAAGACCTCGTGTCAGTGCTGGCAAAGCCTGATCCGCGCGTGCCAAGCAACTGGAGCCGTCGTTTCAAGAACCATCAGGAAAAGCTGAAGAGCGGCGATGTGTATCAGGTCGCCGAAGTTGTGCGAAACTTGGCTGCTCGAAATCGTGACGCGTCGCTGTCTGCAGCCGAGCGCACCATGTACGAGCGTGCTCGGGTGAACCTAGTTTCTGAGATTTCTCCTGCGTTGAAGGTGTCGGCTGAAGATGCCGAGATTTATCTCGATGAGGCGCTCGCCAAGGGCGTGCTCAAAGATGGCGAAGAAGAAGAGACGCCGAAGAAGAAAAAGAAGTGAGCTTGGCGGGGCTTGCCCCCGCCAGCGCGCTCAGGTGAAGGCGCCCTCGGCTCATTCGAGGCCGAAGCGCACGGTTACCGGAAGGTGACTTGACATTGCTGCCCATTCGGCGTTCCCCGCCGGCACGGTCGTGCTGATGTTGCGTGCACCCGCAGGCAACAGCACATGGTCGAGCGTTTGTGTCGGGGCGCCGGCCGGGCTGGTCGGCGACGGCGGAATATGTTCGATGCCTGGCAGAGCGAAGATGATGTTGGCGTCCAAGTTGTCGTTGAAATTGCCCGCCACGATCGCTGGAGGAATTTCGCCGTGGCTCTCGACGAGGTTGGCCACGTCGATTGCTTCTATCAGCCGGTCGGTGGCGGTTCCACGTGGCGTGAGGTGCACGTTGTAGGTTCTGTATGCCATCGCGTCGGATCGACCCACGAGGCACCAGAGGGCGATGCGCCGCTTGTGGGCCCACTTCGACTTCTTGACGCTGATCTCGCTGTGACCGGCTGCGTCGAGAGCGTGTGGCGTCAAAATCGCCATTCCTTCTGCGGCGGCCTTCCGGAGCGGCGTGAACGGGTAGTGCTTGAGCGCCCGGGTGAATTGCATGCCGAGTGCACTCGCCAAAGCTGTGGCCTGCGTCTTGCGGATCTCTTGAATGACGACGACGTCTGGCGCTTCGACCTCGATGACGGTGGCAACGGCTGCGATGTCTGGCTTGGCTCCGCCGCGCAAGTTCCAGGTGGTGACAGTCCAAGGATGCTCAATCCTCGACATGCCCTCAGTCTTACCTGTCAGCAGCAGTGCCGCGCCTTCAGGCGGGCGGTTGCAGCGTGAGAGGTGGTGACCTGGAAGAATCACGGGCATGAGTGACCAGTCGAAGATTGCATTTCTCGGAACCGGCGTGATGGGGGCGCCGATGGCCCGCCACCTGAAGCGGGCGGGCCATGAACTCGTCATCTTCAACCGTACGGGCGCCAAGGCGTTGGCATGGGTTGCGCTGAATGGCGGCCAAGCCGCACCGACTCCGGCCGAATGCGCCAGCGGTGCCGATTTTGTGATGATGTGCGTCGGGAACGACAACGACGTCCGCGAGGTCGTGTTCGGTGAGACGGGAGCCCTCGCGTCGATGACTGCAGGGTCGGTCTTGATCGATCACACGACGGCATCGGCAAGCCTCGCTCGCGAGCTGGCGGCTGCATGCGCTGAACGCGGTGTCGGATTCATCGACGCTCCGGTGTCAGGTGGTCAGGCCGGCGCCGAGAACGGGCAGCTCACGGTGATGTGCGGTTGCGACGATGTCGAGATCTACGAACGTGCCGCTCCTGTCATCGAAGCGTTTGCTCACCGGTGCGCGCTGCTTGGACCGGCTGGGTCGGGCCAGCTCACCAAGATGGTCAACCAGATTTGCATCGCGGGCGTCGTGCAGGGCTTGTCCGAAGGCTTGAACTTTGCCGAACGGGCAGGGCTCGATATCGCGGAGGTTGTCGGCGTCATTGGCAAGGGTGCTGCTCAAAGCTGGCAGATGGACAACCGAGCCGGCACCATGGCCGACGGTGAGTACGACTTCGGGTTCGCCGTCGAGTGGATGCGCAAAGACCTCGGTATCTGTCTCGAGGAAGCCGAACGCAATGGCGCGCGGCTCCCGATGACTGCAGTGGTTGATCAGTTCTACAAGCAGGTCGTCGCGCGCGGCGGCGACCGCTGGGACACCAGCAGCTTGATCGATTTGCTTCGGCACTCCTGAGTTCCAGGCGCCGGACGATTTGGTGTCTGACACCAAATCGTCCTCAACGTCGCGAACTTGGTGCCCGCGAAAAAACGTCAGGAAACCACCGTGGCGAGGACGTCGACGATGCGATCGACCTGCGCGTCGGTCGTCACGAGCGGCGGACAGTATGTGATCGTGTCGGTCCCGATGGCCCGAGTTATCACGCCGGATTCAATCATTTGGTCGCGGATGTTCATCGCGTCTTGATCGGCGCGCAAGCCGACGGCGAACACTGCGCCCTCGCCGCGGACATGATCGACGCCACCGTCGTCGGCGATCGCGCTGAGCCCACGATGTAGGCGGAAGCCCATACCTTGACCGGCTCGGAGCAGCTTCTGCTCTTCGATAATTTCGATGTTCTTCAAGCCGGCAGCGCAGGCGGCGGCGTGCCCCGAATAGGTGTAGCCGTGGCGCAGGATGAATTCAGGATCGGCTTCGAGCGCATCGCGCACCTGCCGGCCCACGATCACTCCGCCGAGCGGCTGGTAGCCCGAGGTGACGCCCTTTGCAAATGTGGTGAGGTCAGGCGTGACGCCGTAGTGCTCTGCAGCGAACCACGTGCCGAGTCGGCCGAACCCGGTAATCACCTCGTCGAAGATCAGCAATGCGCCATGCTGATCGCACAGCCGCCGTGCGTCAGCGAGGTAGCCGTCAGGCGGAGGGAAGACACCGGCAGCTCCCTGCAGCGGTTCGGTGAGTACTGCGGCGATCTCGCCGGATCGCTCGGCCATCACTCGAGCGAGTGCTTCCACATCGTCGGCAGGAATCTGCACTACATCGTCAAGCAGTGCGCCGTAGCCAACCTTGTTGAGCGGGAGACCTTGGGCGCTGGTGCCTCCGTAGTTGGTGCCGTGATATCCCCGCTCGCGGGAGATGATCAGGCGCCGTCCGGGGTTTCCGTCGAGAGCCTGGGCGAGGCGGGCGAGTTTCATGGCGGTGTCGACCGCTTCGGACCCGGAGCCCGTGAAGAAAACGCGAGCTTCAGGCATCGGCGTGAGGCTGGCGATCTTTTCGGCGAGCGCATCAGCGGGAGCGTTGGTGAACGGGTCGAAGCATGAGTAGGACGCAATCTGGCGGATCTGAGCTGCGATTGCGTCGGCCATGTCGCCGCGTCCGTGACCAATCTGGCAGTACCACAGACTTGCCATCGCATCGATCATCTCGTGCCCGGTGTGGTCCCAGACAGTTGCGCCGCGGCCGTGTGTGATGCTTGGAAAGCGCTCACGTGTCGGTCTGGCAAATGGGTGCAAGAAGGCGCCGGGCATGGGCCCATTGTGGCAGTCTGCGACGATGCTCACTCACTTTGATGCTGCTGTCGCTCGCGTAGTTGCCGGGGCGGACCATCACGCCGAGGCAGCGGTGCTTGTGACGTCGATGACGCTCGCCGAGCGACTGGGTTGCCTCGACGGCGACACGCCGTTCTGGCCCGGGCTTTTTGACATGACGACGGGCGGCTATTACGCGCACACTTGGCCGGCGGCGCAGGTTGAGCGCCTGGGTATTCCGGGGATCGAGTTCGCCGACGGTCCACGCGGGTGCGTGGTGGGCGACGCAACAGCGTTCCCGGTGAGCATGGCGCGAGGTGCGTCGTTCGACCCCGGGATGGAAGAGCGCATCGGCGAAGCGATTGGCCGCGAACTCCGCGCCAGTGGTGCAACGTTCACCGGCGCCGTCTGTATGAACCTGCTGCGGCATCCGGCATGGGGGAGAGCCCAGGAGACCTATGGAGAGGACCCGCATCACGTCGGCGTGATGGCACAGAACCTGACTCGTGGTCTCCAGCAGCATGTCATTGCCTGCATGAAACACTTCGCCGTGAACTCGATGGAGAACGCTCGTTTCAGCGTGGATGTACAGGTCGGCGAACGTGCATTGCATGAGGTGTATCTGCCGCACTTCGAGCGCGTTGCCGGCGAGGGCGTCGGCTCGGTCATGAGCTCGTATAACTCGCTGAACGGTGAGTGGTGCGGCGAGAACGAGACGCTCCTCACGACCATCTTGCGAGACGAATGGGGCTGGGATGGCTTCGTCGTCAGCGATTTCATCTTTGGCTTGCGTGATGCTGCCAAGTCGGTCCGCGCCGGCCTCGACATCGAAATGCCATTCCAACAGCAGCGCGCAATGGCGCTTGTCGATGCGCTGGAGTCGGGTGAGCTGACCGAGTCGCACGTCGACACTGCTGCGACGCGCATCGTCGCGACACTGCTGCGATTCCACGATGTGTTTACCGCGCAGCCGTCGATTGACGTGGTCGGCTGCGACGAACACCGCCGACTGGCGCGAACGGCGGCGGCTGCGTCGACCGTGATGCTCCGCAACGAGGGTGGGCTGTTGCCACTCGACCCAAGCTCCGTCGGCAAGGTCGCCGTACTCGGCCGGCTCGCCGCCGTGAAGAATCTTGGTGACGGCGGATCGAGCGATGTGAAGGCGAGCAATGTCGTCACGCCGCTCGCCGGCT
>JBLIMF010000065.1:0-13006 GCA_047638615.1 Gammaproteobacteria bacterium | reverse complement strand
AAGCACGGCGACGATGATCGTGCGAGCTGGTGTGTCGTTGGCGTCGAGTGCCTCGGGGTTGTAGCCCAGCGCCTGCACCCGGAAGCCGAGCCGATGACGAGCGAGCACCCAGGTCATGACGGGCACGACGGCCACGGCCAGCACGAACCCGAGGTGCACGTTGATGCCCGGCACGTTGGGGAGTTCCGCTGCACCGACCGAACGACTCAATGCGACAAAGGACTCGGGGTCGCGGATACCGACGCGGGTTGCCCACTGCAGTACCGCCTGCCCGGCGTACACGAGCATCAACGATGAAATGACGATGCTTGCTCCGAAACGATTGAACAGCACCGCGCAGATTCCACTCCAGAACGCACCGGCGCACGCCGCCACCGTGAGTCCGACAATGATCAGGATCGGGCCGGGCAGGTCTCTGAAACCGGCGGCAGTCACGATGCCGACGCCTGCAGCAGCCGCCACGACGTATTGCCCTTCGGCGCCGATGGTGAACACCCGGGCCCGATAGGCGAAGGAGTAGCCGAGTGCGATGAGTAAGAGCGGGGTGGCCGCGGTAGCCGTGTCGCTGAGGCCGCGCGGGGCGAAAAAGACGCCGTCGGCTACGTCGCGGTACACCACGATGGGGTCTTCACCGATCAGTGCGATCAACACGCTTCCGACCACGAGAGCGACGATGAGACCCGCCACCGGAATCGCGAGCAACGAGACCAGGTCGACGCTCATTGCCCGGCGGGCAATGCCGTTGGCCGCGTGAGTCGGGTCGCGTGAGACCGACTCGCCGAATTCTTCTGAAGTGTCTTCAGGAGTGGACTCTTGAGCCCTTGTCACAGTGCGGTCACGATCCGGCCGACGCGCATTCGGTGGTGCCGGTCATGGCGTAGCCGATCTCTCGGCGATCGAAGGGCGCTGTGAACTCACCGGTGATCCGCCCGCCCGCGAGCACGATAATCCGATCCGACACGGCGAACAGCTCATCGAGCTCGGCACCGATCCACAACACAGCGGCTCCTCGCTCGGCGCGTGAGACAAGGCGCTCGGCCACCGTGCTGGCTGCGCTTGGATCGAGGCCACGGGTTGGGTAGCACGCAACCACGACTAGCGGGCTTCCCGAGAGTTCGCGCGCCAGCACCAATTTCTGGGCGTTACCGCCTGACAGGCTCGCTGCGGTGGCACTGGGCCCTGCAGATCTGACTGACCAATCGTCGAGTGAACGCTCCGCGACGATGTGGCGGTGTCGCCTCGATGCACGCACCCGCGGGAGGCGACCCAGCTCAAGGTTGTCGGAGAGGCTCATCGGCCGCACCAGTCCATGTCGGTACCGATCCGAAGGGATGTATGCGACGCCGGCATCGCGACGCGCCTGCGGGTCACCTCCAACAATCGGATTTCCGCCCACGGCCACGCTGCCCGCATCGGGCGCCACGCGGCCTGCCAAAACCGCTTCGAGTTCGGCCTGTCCATTTCCATCGATTCCCGCGATCCCGACCACTTCACCCTTCGCAACCCGCACTGAAATATCACGCAAATACCCTGACGAGAGGGCATCGACCTCCAAAGCCGATGCGATTCTGGTCGCCATATCGGTCGCCATGTCGGTCGCCGCTGGTCCGGCCCGCTCGGTCCGGAGTCGCTGTTCGAAGCGGCCGGTTGCCTCTGACCCGATCATTTCCGTGGCAAGGCCAGCGCGATCATGGTCTGCAACGCCATGATCGGCGAGCACCACAGATCCATTGCGAAGCACGGTGACGCGGTCGCAGCCGGCAATCACCTCACCGAGACGATGAGTAATGATTGCCACTGCTCGGCCGTCCTCAGCGAGTTGTCGACACACTCCGAGGAGTTGATCGGCTTCAGCGTCGGTGAGCACAGCGGTCGGTTCGTCGAGGACCAAGACCTTGGCGTCGGCATCTAGTGCGCGCAGCAGTTCCAATCGCTGCTGTTCACCAACGGACATCGCGGACGCAGGAACGCCATCGCGCACGGGGAGCCCGTACCGCTCGACGAGTTCGGTGAGATGCTGTTGTGCGTGACCGCGACGTGTTCGCAGGCGGCCTTTGGGCCGTGCCAACTCGAGGTTCGCCGAAGCTGTCAGGGTCGGCACGAGCGTGAAGTGTTGTTGAACGAGTGCCACGCCCATTGCTCGGGCATGGCCTGGGTCAAAGGTGTGCACCACGTTTCCACCGATCACGACCGAGCCGCTGTCGGGCCGATCGAGGCCGGCCAGTACCCTCATGAGGGTGGTCTTGCCGGCTCCGTTCGCTCCCAGCACCGCATGGATTTCGCCTCGCCGGAGGACGAGATCGGCAGCGTCGAGCGCGACGGTCGAGCCGAATCGCCGTCCGATGCCTGTCATTCGGACGGCGACGTCACCGCCGGGCAGCGACATCAGCCTGCTTCGGGGACGAACGGCACTTCAAATGTGCCCGCTTGGATCCCGGCGAGGCGTGTCTCGAAGAGGTCCATAGCTTCGGCGCTGATCGAGTCGGCCTCAGCGGGGTCGATCACGACTTCGAGGCCACCGTCAGCGAACGAGATGCCGTAGTACTGGGCTTCGGTCGAGCCAGCGGCGACGTCGGCAACGACCTCGGCGAAGAGCAGGTCCAGGCGCCAGACGAACGATGACAACACGGAGTCGCCAACTTCGGACATGTCGCCCACATAGCCGCTCGTGACGCCGCCCTGATCGTTCGCTGCTTCAATCTGGCCGAACGTCGGTGCCTGGCCGCAGCCGACGAACATGGTGGCATCGTTATCGGACTGGCCAAGCGCTGCTTCTTTGGCCAACTGCACGTCGTACCAGTCGCCAATGGCAACGAAGCTGCCGGTCGTCTGAGGGCGGACCTCTTGTGCCCCTGCCAGGTATGCCTCGTACATCGAGTAGCAGACGGGGATCTCGAAGCCGGCAGCACCAGCCACGGAGCCGCCGTCGGTAGCGCCGGCGGCAAGGATCCCCTGGAGGTATGAGGCCTCGTAGAAGGGCTGCTCGTAGTCGCCCTGGTTGCCGGTGACGTCACCGAAGCCGCCGGCGTACAGGAAGATCGTGTCGGGAAAGTCGGCAGCGACATTCTTGACGTTCTCACCGAAGTCGAACGAGTGGGCGACGATCGGGTTGAAACCATCCTCGGCAAGAGCACGCAGCGCGCGTTCGGCCTCGGCGCCCGGCACCACGTTCTCTGAAAGCGAAATTTCGCTCACAGCCCCAGAGGTGGCAAGAGCTGTTGCGCCGTCGTCGGCTGCTTCACCCCACGAGCCATCGAACCATCCAGCTGAGTAGACGATCGCGAGCTTCGGTGCATCGCTGGCCGCTTCGTCGACAGCCGGTTCTTCGGCCGCGTCGCCTGCGTTTGTCGTGGTAGGGACGTCATCGATGACTTCTGCTACCGGTTCATCGCTTCCGCAGGCGGTGATGACGAGTGCAGCGGAACTGAGTATGGCGAGGACACGGCCATGAGACCGGTAGGAAAAATTCGTGGAGGCACGGTAGGGCGCAGTGTGTTTCCAGCACATTTCACTCAGTGAAGTTGGACCCTCACCCCGATGTACTCAACCTTCGGAGAGCAAACTCGAAGGGGGCAGGCGATTTGCGAGTCAGCCGGACCAACTACCTACCGGACGCTTCGAACCTCAGCGTGCATCAGGTGCGGGAGCCGGCGACCCGGCGGCCAGCGACCCACACGTCGCTGATGTCGGCTGGCGTGGCGAGGCGAACGATCTTTTCGAAGATGCGGGCGTCGTCGTCGAGGCCGGGCCAGGCTTGCAGGGGTGAGCCGGTGCGGCGGGTGTTGACCGCAATGGCGTCGAAGGGCCGGCCTACTTCGAGGAGGCCGGTCGGTAGGCCGAGCAACTCGGCGCCGCCCATCGTTGCCATCCAGAATGCTTCGACGATCGAGATGCGCGAGTCAGGGGTGCCACGCTCGCCGGGAGGCCGCTGCGGGTCGACGCCGTCTTCGAGGTAACGCGACGCGGTCACGGCATCGGCGCATTGTGGGAGTAAGCCAGGTCGGGCACCACCGGCGACGTCTGACCCCAACCCGACACGCACGCCAGCGTCCAGAGCACGGCGCGCAGGGAAGACGGCGTTGCCAAAGTAGGCGTTCGACAGCGGGCAATGAGCAACCCCGGCGCCAGCGGCGCGGATCAGCGTGAAATCGTCGTTGCCGAGATGATCGCCGTGCGCGAGCACGGTGTGGTCTTTGATCAGTTCGAAACCGTCGAGTGCCGCCGCGTCAGAACAACCGAACCGTTCGAGTGCTGCGCCGTGTTGCCAATCACTCTCAGAGCAATGGGTCTGGATGATCGTGCTCGTTTCGGCGGCTAGGGCACCCAGTCCTGCGAGCAGTTCGTCGGTACATGCCGGTGTGAATCGCGGGGTAACGATCGGCTGGACGAGCGGCGAGGCAAGCGCGCGGATTCCCTCGATCGATCGACGGGATGCGTCGATACCGGCAGCAGCGTCGGCGTCCCGATACCACTCGGGAGTGCCTTCTGGATGGTCCATCCCAACCCGTCCGACGAACGCGCGCTGGCCCAGCTCCGCGCAGGTGGCAGCGAGCATGGTTGTCGTCTCGACATCAACAGTGGCGTAGTAGGCAACAGCTGTCGTGCCGTGCGCGAGCAGGGTCGAGACCATGTGTGGCCAGACCTCGGCAGCGATGGCCGGGTCGGTCAGTCGTTGTTCGATTGGGAAGGTGTACTGGAACAGCCAGTCTTCGAGCGGGAGGTCAAGTCCGGTACCGAGCTGTTGCCACTGTGGCGCATGGAGGTGGGTGTCGATCACGCCGGGAATGAGCACGAAGTCAGGACCGAGTTCGTGGTCGATGGGTTGGCGTGACGTGCTCTCGGCCGCCGCGTCGATGGCAGTGATGATCCCCTCATCGTCGACGGTGATGACCACGTCATCAAGGATGGTCAGCCGGTTGCGCTCGGGGGTCTGCATCACTCGGGATCGGACGGTGATTGAACGACGCATTGCTGATCAGACCTGCGCGTCGGCAACGAGTGTTTTGCGGAGCTCGTACAACTTGCTCGTCAGGCTGACGTGGTATCGGTGCGGGTTGACCAGGCGGCGCACACCGATATCCAACCGGTCGACGTCGACTCGGCATCGCTCAGCGAGTTCGTCGATCGACTGCGCCAACGGAGTATCGATGTCGTTGCCGAACACCGTGTCGTGCAGCAATTCGATGTGGGAGATGTCGGCGCGACGGATCACTTGGCTGATGCCGTCATGGCTCGGGTGGTGGACAACGGTGACCGCGTCCGCAAGTGGTTCTTCATCGGCGAGCCCGATCAAGTCGACAACCGCTGCGCCGCGCTGGTCGTACAGACGCCACACCGCCTTACGGCCGGGGAGTGGCACCTTGCCGGGGTCTTCGGAGATTTTGATAGCTGGTGTCCAATCGCCGTCACGATTCTCGATGCCCACGAGCTTGTAGACGCCGTTCAGCGCGCCCGATCCATGGGACGTAATCAGCCGGGTACCAACGCCGTAGACGAGGCGCTTGCTGATACTTGCGACATCGATGCCGAGGAGCTCGGCATCGTCGGCGATCTGGGTGAGGATCTGCCAGATGTTCAGCTCGTCGAGATCGCTCGACAACACAATCGACACCTCTGGGTAGCCGGCTGCATCGAGAAGCTGCGCGGCTTGCACCGCCAGGTATGCGAGGTCGCCAGAATCGAGGCGGACACCGACGGGCTCGTGGCCGGTGGCGCGCAGCTCGTCGAAGACGGTGATTGCATTTGGTACACCCGAGCCGAGTGTGTTGACCGTGTCGACGAGCAGGATGCACTCGTCGGGGGCGGTGGCCGCCATCGCGCGGAACGCGCCGATCTCTCCGTCGCCGAGTGCCATGTACGCCTGGACGAGGGCGTGGGCGTGCGTGCCGATCGGCTGCTTACCGAATGCGATTGCGGCTTCGACGTTGGAGGTCGAGACACACCCGCCGATTAGCGCGGCACGGATGCCTTCGTTGACCCCGGTCGACGGCCCGCGGCGCATCCCGAACTCGAGGACGCTGCCGCCACGAGCACTGTGCACGACACGCGCCGCCTTGGTGGCAATGAGCGTCGGGTAGTTCAAGTGGTTGAGGAGCGACGTTTCGAGAAGCTGGCACACGGCTAGCGGCCCAGTAACGGTCACAATCGGAACGTGAGGGTGGACGACGCGACCCTCTGCGATCGACCGGACCTCGATGTCGTCGAAACGGCCGGGTGCGGCCAGCCAGTCGAGGAACTCAGTGCCGAAGACTGGGGTGCCAGTCGGTGAGGTCATTGCGCCGAGGGCTTCAATGTGGGCGGCGCCGATCTCGAGGCTGCTGATCCAGGAGAGAAGCGGGTCGAGCCCGGCGAAGACGCCGAAACCGGCCTGATGGGTGCCGTAATCCGGGGTCGACCGGAAAAAATAGTCGAACTGGGCGCGCTGCTCAGAGATGCCCTGGGTGACATAGACCTGCGCCATCGTCAGCTCGTACATGTCGGTGAACAGCGGCCCACGTGTGGCAGTCCATCGATCGGTGATCGTCATGGCCAGCGGTACGCGGTCGGCGCCTTCGTCATGACTCATGCCGAGGCCCCGATAACGGTGACCGATGCATCGGCGAACTCGTCGAGCACCCGGGTCGTGGTCGCGTCACCGGCGTGTACAGGCCGGGTCGCAGCCCAGAGCACGGTTGTGTCAAAACCTGCCTTCCGAGCGCTCAGCGCAGTCGCCGAGACGCAGACATCGGTGGCGATACCGCACACCACGACGCGCTTGATGCCGCGTTCACGCAGCAAGCCGGCCAGGCCGGTCGGGATGTCGACGTCGCCGCCAGGCTCGCGCATGGAAAATGCCGAGTACCCGTCTTCGCCGTTGGTGCCCTTGCGGATTACTGCACTGGCTCGCGAGGCCGGGTCGAGGCCGTCGATCAGTGCGGCACCCCAGGTGCCGGCAACGCAGTGCGTTGGCCAGACGCCGCCATCGTCGATGAAATGTGGAGTCGCTGCTGGGTGCCAGTCCTGGGTGACAACGATGACAGCGCCCGCCTCGGCGGCCGCGGAGATCTCGTGGTTGATCGGCTCGACAAGCTGATCGCCGCCTTCGACGAACAGTGATCCGTCGGGGTGGCCGAAGTCGTTCTGCATGTCAACCACGATTAAAGCGGTTGATGCGTCGTACTCTGCTGCGGTCACGACCCGAGCATACGTTCAGGTCCCCCGTGGACCAGCGCCGCTCTGCGGGGGGTCACAGCTCGCGGCGCGAAATCTGCCTTCGATTTGTCGCAGCTTTGGACCCTGTTGGCACGCCCGCTGACGATCAGGTGAAGATCTCGTTCGCTGCGTTTGGCGAGTGACCGACGAGCGTGAGTACAGGGCGACCGGTGAGGTGTTCTCGATAATTCCGCTGCGCAGTCGGCGGACCACGCCCGATGGCAACCTGTTGCAGACCCGGATTACCGAAGCGATGACTCGCTACGAATGCGACGGCCACGTCGGCATCGGGATGAGTGAGTTCCTCGACCAAGTCGTTGACGGCTGGCCGATCGGCGTGCCCAAATAGTTGCGAAAGGGGCGTGACCCTAGGCGTAACTATCGGCCGCCGGCGCGGAGGCGTTCTTGCATGTCGTCGGGGACGCCGTGCGGCAGGGCTCGTTCGTGGCGGAGTGCCTCGGCGCGGCTGCGCTGTGCGTGATCGTCGATGAGCTGTTTAACGATGCGGTTCGTGCCGCGTGAGTTGGCGAGCACTTCGGCGGCAAGCGCCGCAACAGTCGCGTCCAACTGGTCGTCGGCCACACAACGATCAACCAGTCCGATCGACGCGGCGTGGCTGCCCGAGACCCGACGGCTCGTGAACATCAGTTCTTTTGCCGTTGATCGGCCGACACGTTCTGGAAGCCGCACCGACATCCCCCAGATAGGAACGAGGCCCCATTGGCCGTGCGTGTCGCCGATCTTGGCTGACTCGCCGGCGATCAACAAATCGCAGCCCAACGCCAGTTCGAGGCCGCCGGTGTAGCAGTGGCCGTTGATGCGGGCGATGGTTGGCTGGGGCAGCGATTCGAGCGCGTCGACCGTCTCGGTTTCGAAGTGCCGGCTCGGTGCTTTCTCTTCTGAAGCGATCGAGCCGAGGTCGTGGCCAGCGCAGAATGCGCGACCGGCGCCGGTCAGCACGACGCATCCGACAGAGTGGTCGACCGCTATTGCATCGATGTGAGCGCGCAGTGCGATGAACGACGCAGGTGAGAGGGCATTCAACTTGTCCGGGCGGTTCAACGTGAGCGTGGTGAGCCCGCTCGCATCGCTCCGCAACACCAGGTCGTTCGCAGGTTCGGTCATGCAGCGAAGTCTGGCGTCCCTCGACGAGTTCCAGCGACCCGGTACCGCGAACCTGGTCGTTCAGATGTCGGGAGAACGGGGGACGAGGTCGGTTGTGTCGATGCCGACGTCGAGGAGTTTTTGTGGAAGTGGGTTGCCGAGCGTGAGTGCGGCGGTGGCCATGGCTGCGCCGGCGGAAGTGTGGATCCCGTAGCCGCCCTGGCCGCCACACCAGATGAATGCGTCATCGGTTGGGTCGGGGCCGATGACGAGGTCGCCGTCCGGGCTGAACGTGCGCAGCCCTGCCCAGCTGTGGCGCACCGACCGGAGGCCGAGTGTGGTGGCCTCGTTGATTCGTTCGATCGCGAGCGCGAGGTCGATCTCGTCGGGCCGCGAGTCGGTTGGCACGCTCGGGGTTTCGTCGGCGGGCGAAAACATGACGTCGCCGTGCTCGCCGCCGAAATAGAAGTCCATGTCGACGTGGGCAACGAAGTGAGGACCGACCTCGCCGACCGAGTGGGTGGGGCCGATCCCCATCGTGCGTCGCTTCGGCACGAACCCGATTCGGTCGAGGCCAGCAAGTTCAGCGATCTCATCGACCCATGCGCCGGCTGCGTTGACGATCACGCCGGCAGAGATCGTGCCGGCGGTCGTCGTGACGGTCCATCCGTGGCGTTGGCGGTCGAGGCCGGTCACTCGATGATCGGTCCGAATGTTCCCGCCGTGGGCCGCGAGGTCTGATCGGTATGCGGCAACAGTGGCGGCGACGTCGATGTCGAGGGCCTCGTGATCGACACCCCCGGCGGCCACCCAGTCGGGTCGCAACGCCGGGCAACGGCGGCGCGCTTCGTCGGCTCCGACGAGCTCGAGTTGGCCGCCGGCTTCGCCCATGCCCGCGGCGAGTGCCTGGAGGCTTGGCTCGCCCGCGGCATGTGCGACGTACAACACGCCGCGAGGGCTGACGAGCGGCGTTGGCGATCGTCCGTCGTTGGCGGTGCGGAAGAAGTGGGCGCTCGCAGCAGTGAGCCGACGGACGTTCGGCGGCCCGTACGTCGGCAAGTAGATGGCGGCCGAACGGCCAGTGGAATGGTGAGACGGCGTCGACTCCATCTCGACGACGAGCACCGATGCGGAGTGAGCAATCTCGGCGGCCGCTGACAGGCCGGCAATGCCGGCGCCGATGACGACGACGTCCACTGTTTTACTGAGCAGATTCACGTTTGCGGCTCACGTATCAGTTCTGGTCAGGCGAGCGCCGCGAAGGCAGCGAACGACTCGATGATGTCGTCGCGGAAGCCGGCAGGGTCGGTGATTGCAGCCGGGTCGCAGAAGATGCCGATGTCGAAGAAGCCGTCGTATGACATCGCCGTGATGTTGGCGCCAGTGCCAGCAACCGGCCCCATCGCGACGGTTGCGAGGACCTTCGCGCCCGACACATAGAGCTCGAACGGAGCACCACGTAGATTGGACGTCGCGAAGTCGATGCGGCTGGCTGCGGCACGGGCTGCGCGTGTCACCACCGAGATCGGCAGCAGGTTCGCAATGCCTGACACTCCGGTCATGCCACCGGTCCGCTGGGCTTCTTCTTTGGCGTCGACCAACATCGCGGACACTGCAGCGAGTCGTTTCTTCGGCTTCATTTTGCCGGCGGGGAGCCGGACCGGGACGGGGGTGAATGCGTTGCCACCGGCCTTGGCATCGGTGCGGGTACTCAGTACGAAGCTTGAGTTGGTGGTCTCGATCGTGCTGCTGTGGCGCTGGTGATAGTGATACGTCGCTTCGGCGAGCCCGGCGAGGAACACGTCGTTCATCGTGGCGTCAAGCGCCTTGCCAGTGCGCTTCAGGTCATCGACGTTGAGGCGCACCCATTCGAGGTGGCGGCCACGTGACCGCTCGGTCCACAGCGGCGAACCTGAGTTCTCGGCATCGGACGATGGGGTGAGTTGGGCACTGATCGATCGGATGGTATCGACAGCAGTGCCAGCGGTTTCGCCGATCCGGCCCGGGTCGGCGGGCCACATGGCGACCTCGCCGAGGAGCCGTCGTCCGATGCCGACCTGACGCCGAACGGCGTGGCTTGCCGAGTTGCTGATCGTCGAGATCAAGCCGGTTGCGAGATTGCCGCCTGACTCCTTGGCGTCGTGTCGGGCAGCAGCCTCGGCGATGATTGCTTCCAGGTCGATGTCTGGTGGGGCCTGTTCACTACGCGTTATCTGTTGATAGAGCTCGGCCATCCGCATTTGCCCGATGCCGTCGCTGACTGAGTGGTGGATGATGGCCCACAGTGCGCTGCGCCCCTCGTTGAGCCCGTTGATGATTACGAAGCGCCAGAGGGGTCGGGTGCGGTCGAGCGGTTCGCTGTAGAGGCGAGCGCAGAGATCGAGGAGCTGGCGGTCGTCGCCGGGTGCCGGCAGAATGGCCTCGCGGAGATGTGCGTCGAGATCGAACTCGAGGTCGGGCACCCACGCCGGCGTCGATAAGCGCCCGAATCCCGGAACGGCACGCTGGTAGAGGCGCGGTGTCTTGGCGATGCCGTTGCGCATCCGGCGACGGAATCGCTCCATGTCGATGGCCTGGTCGAGAATCATCACCGACCCGCCGCTCGGGTTGAGCCACGGGTCTTTCTCGATGTTCCACATGAGCGCTTCATGCTCGCTCATGCGTTCTGACTGGTCGTTCTCGCGTTCCCGGGCTGCCATCTCGTTGGCTCCTTCTCTGCCTGGTTCGTTTCAGTGGGCTGCAGTGTCGGTGCCAGGGCGGCGTTCGGCTTCAGCGGTCGGATCACCGGAGTAGCCGGGCGGGAAGGTGGCCATGAGTTCTTCGGTCGTCGGCTCGTACGGCTCGCGCGCCTCGGGAGGCAGGAGCGCCGCGATGGCGGTCATAATTCGTGCAGTGTCGGTGTCGGCCTTGCGGTACTTGAGTTCGACGGGCGCCCCAACGGTTGCGGTGACGGCTGGGCGGTCGAATGGGCTGAGGTTGGGGAGCCGGCTACTCCGCGGCCAGACCAACTCGGTGCCCCACAGCCCGACGGGAATCACGGGGACTCGTGTGTCGGCAGCGAGTTTCGCGGCGCCCCAACGGCCTTTCAGCTCGGGGTCGAAGAAGGCTAGGCCCCGCGGGATCGTGCCCTCGGGTGCGAGCATCACGACCTCGCCGCCGCGCAGTGCAGCAGCAGCTGCTTCGAGCGGCTCGTTGGAACCCGAGGCGCGTTCGACGCGTACACCTCCGATACCGCGGAGCAGCCGGCCGATGATCGGCACGTCGAACACTTCTTTCTTGCCGAGACCGCGGACGTTGCGCCCGGCTTTGGCGAACAAAAGGCCCATCACCGTTGGGTCGAAGTACGAGCGATGGTTGAACACGACGATCGCGGGACCCTCGGCTGGAATGTTCTCGAGACCACTGAACGTGATTGCGGCATTCGGGGCGACCAACTCGGGCCGCATCAAGGGTCGCGACCACTCTTGGAGCTCGCGTCCAGCAACCTTGATGACGCCGTCGGACACGTCGAGGTGACGTGTCGGCCAACCCTTGATTGCAGCAGTGGCAGCCAGGCGAACGTCAGGGTTAATGGCGACGGGATGGCCGACAAGATCGAGGAGCGGCGCGTCGAAGTAGCTGTCGCTGTAGGCGTAGCTCCGGCCGAGGTGGACGTTGTTGGCAGTGGCCCACGCTTCGACAGCGGCGGCCTTGTCGGGGCCCCAGACGAAGGGGCCGTCGAGTTCGCCGGTGTAGGTCGTGCCGTCGTGGCTCCACGAGGTGCCGATGACATGGTCGAAGCCGAGCGCTGCGGCGAGTGGCTCGGTGAAGGGGAGCGGCGAGGTCGAAGCCAGCACGAGCAATCGGCCAGCGGCGCGGTGTTCCTCGATCAAGGGACGGGCGAAGGGCTGCACCATGTCGACGATTTCGGCGGCAGCGCGGCGGCACGCCTCTTCTACGTCGACCATCGACCAACCGGACGAGACGCGCACGGCGAGCTTGGCAGGCTGCATGAGGAGTCGTGACTCGCCGATGAGGTCGTAGGTCGTCTTGATCGCAAACTGGGCGACTGCCACGATTGGTTCGAGCACCGGATTGCTTGCGATGTCCGCCACGCCGGCTTCGGTGAGGTGACGCATGAAGACCGTCGACGACGAACCACTGATCAGCGTGCGGTCGAGGTCGAAGATCGCGGCAGTTGGAGATGAGGCCATTGCATACCATCCCACAACGCGCGCGAGAGCAACCCTTGGAAACAGTTCGGTCGTTCACAGGGGAAGTGCCAGCCGAGTGAACTGCGTCACATCACAGATGCCATACTGATCTCAAGTCGGTCATCTCACTGGATATCGAGGAGCTGCTTGGCAGCTGGGGGTAGGGCATACGTGAATCTGGCGAATGTGATTGAGGGACATCCTGCTGATTCGGTTGCGTTCGTCGATGGCGACCAGACAATGACCTACGGCGAGCTGCGCGAGTCGGTTGCACAACGTCGGCGTCATCTGCATCAACTCGGGATCGTCTTCGGCAGCGTGGTCACGGTGGCGGCGGGCAACGAAGTGAGCTTCGCGGTCAGCGCGCTTGCTGTGCTCGGTTTGGGCGGCATCGTCATGCCTGTCAATCCGTTGAGTCCTCCGCCCGAACTGCAGCTCCGCATCGACCTCGTGCAGTCTCAGTTGATGCTGATCGGTGCCGTTGGCGCAACGCTCCTCGAGCATGATTTCGGGGTCAC
>JBLIMF010000064.1:0-13082 GCA_047638615.1 Gammaproteobacteria bacterium | reverse complement strand
ACCAATACATCGTCAAGGCCCTCGACGTGAACACCGAATCGGGTCTCACCGCTGGCAGGCTGCTCGCGAAGAATAGCGCCGACCGTCGACGGCAGCTGCTCAGCGTCGTCACCAGAGCCGAAGAGTCGGGCAATGCGCTGAGCGACACTCTGCGAGGACACATGATGCTCGCCAACGGCCTGCAAGAGTGCGTCGAGGTCGACGTAACTCAACTCCTCCACAACCGCAGCCAACTCGTCGGACTTCCAGATGCGTTGAGCCGACAAGCCTTCTCGGCGGAACTGGTTGGTCAGGTCGTCTCGCCCTGCCTCGATCGTGTCGAGACGGCGTTCACGGCTGAACCACTGACGGATCTTGTTACGAGCCCGAGGCGAGGCGACGAAGGCAATCCAGTCTTGCGACGGGCCAGCTGTTTCGACCTTCGAGGTGAAGATCTCAATGTTGTCGCCGCTCTGCACGACGTGGTCTAGCGATACCAGCCGCCCGTTGACTTTGGACCCGATACATGCGTGGCCAACTTCGGTATGCACGGCATAGGCGAAATCAACAGTGGTTGAACCGACCGGCAGCGTTATCACTCGACCTTTAGGAGTAAAGACATAGACCTCGTCTTGTTCAAGATCAGTCTTCAAACTCTCCATGAACTGGGCAGGATCTGACATCTCTTCCTGCCAGTCAACGATGCGGTTCAGCCAGTCGACGTCCTCCGGCAGCCCGCTGCCATCTTTGTAGGCCCAGTGCGCAGCAACGCCCCATTCAGCACGCTGATGCATCTCGTGAGTGCGGATCTGGACCTCGATCGGCTTGCCAGAGGGGCCAATGACCGTGGTGTGCAGGCTTTGATAGAGGTTGAACTTCGGCATCGCGATGTAGTCCTTGAACCGGCCGACGATCGGCCGCCATCGGCCGTGGATGCAACCAAGTGCCGCGTAGCAGTCCTTCATCGACGGGACGATCACGCGTACGGCAACAAGGTCGAAGATCTCGTCGAACTCGCGACTCTTCACCACCATCTTTTCGTAAATGCTCCAGAGGTGCTTGCCGCGCCCTGTTACTTCAGCGTGGATACCCAATTCTGCGAGGCGGGCACGCACTTCCGCCACGGCCTTGGCCAGGTACATGTCGCGCTCGGGGGTTCGGTTACTGACGAGGTAATCGAGTTCAGCAAACCGTTTCGGATGCAGCGAGGCAAACGACAAGTCTTCAAGCTGCTGCTTCATTTCCTGCATGCCGAGGCGGTGTGCCAGCGGTGCGTAAATGTCGATGGTCTCCTGGGCGATGCGGTGCTGCTTCTCAAGCGGCATACCGGCCAACGTGCGCATGTTGTGGAGACGGTCAGCAAGCTTGATCACAAGAACCCGAAGGTCTTTGGCCATCGCCACGAGCATCTTGCGCATCGTGGCGGCCTGCTGCTCTTCGCGGCTGTCGAAACGGATGCGCTCGAGCTTCGTGACACCGTCAACGATTGCTCCAACATCGGCGCCAAAGTCTCGCTCGACATCGGCAACTGTCATCTCGGTGTCTTCGACTGCATCGTGCAGGAGCGCAGCAACAATCGAGATCTCGTCGAGACCGATGTCAGCAACGATCTGCGCAACCGCCAGCGGATGGTTGATGTAGCTCTCGCCACTCCCCCGGCGTTGCGAACCGTGCGCCGCCGAAGCGACCCGGAATGCACGGTTAATCGTGGCGATTGGGGCCCGTGGGTGACGACGGCGATAGGCCGCGAGGAGCGGTGCGAGTTCGGTCGCCGTCGCTGCGGACTGTGAGCGACGCCACGGCAGAACTCGATCGACCGTCCCCATGATCAGTAGTGCAGCAGGGCCTTCGCTGATCGGTTGCCGAGTTTCGCTCGGCCCCCGAGTTCGTCGATCTCGATGAGAAACGCAAGGCCAGCGACCTCGCCACCCAGCGTCTCGACGAGTTTGGCGGTGGCTGCTGCGGTGCCACCAGTAGCGAGTACGTCATCGACAATCAGAATCCGCTCGCCAGGATGGATGGCATCACGGTGGATCTCAAGCTTGTCGCTGCCGTATTCGAGGCTGTATTCCTCGCGAACGACTGCCCACGGAAGTTTGCCCGCCTTGCGAACCGGCACGAAACCTGCGCCCGCTCGATATGCAACTGCAGCACCGAAGATGAACCCACGAGCCTCGACCCCGACCACCCGATCGATCGCAACGCCCTCGAACTGTTCAACCATGCCATTGACGGCTTGACCCAAGGCCGCTGCGTCGCCGAGGAGCGGCGTGATGTCGCGGAACGTCACCCCGACGATCGGATAGTCGGCGATATCACGGACATAGCTCCGAAGGGAGCTGTGATCAGCATTCATGAGGTGAGGCTATCCGACCCGGCCCGACGCGGCCCGGCGCAGCACGAGTTTACGAACCAGGGCCAGGTCAGACGGTCGCCATCACGTGGCCCTTAGCGACGCTTTTTCTTGCGCGGCCTTGGTGGATGCGTGAGCAGACGACCGACCGGCTCGAGCACGGCCGCCGTCTTCTCATTGTCATCGCGACTGCTCCCCTTGGCGGTGCCGCCATCGTCGGCTTCGGCTGCTGTTGCTGCCACACGTCCGGTGACGCCGCTGCCGATCACTGCGGCACGCAAATGGTCACCCGTAAGCCTCTCGCGACGAGCCTTGCGACCGACATTCGCCTTCAACCCTGCAAGCAGTGGCGTGGCGACGAAGATCGACGAATAGATGCCCGAGATCATCCCGATGAGCAGTGCCAGCCCGAACTCGCGCAGCGTGACTGCGCCAAGCAGCCCCGACCCAATCAGCAGCAGCGAGATGACGGGAATGATCGACGAGATACTCGTGTTGATCGAGCGCATGAGAACCTGGTTCATCGAGATGTTGACGATGTCCTCGTACGGCGTGCGCACACCCGCGTACTTGCCCTCGTTCTCACGCACGCGGTCGAAGACGACAATCGTGTCGTACAACGAATAGCCGAGGATCGTCAGAAAAGCGATCACCGTTCCCGGCGTCACCTCGAAGCCGAACACCGAATACGCACCGACTACCACGACGACGTCGTGTGCCATTGCTGCAAGTGCTGCGAGCGCCATTCGCCACTCGAAGCGAATCGAGATAAAGATTGAGACGACAATCAAGAAGATGATGAGGGCACGGACGGCCTTCTCGGTGATCTCACCACCCCAAGTCGAACTGGTAAACGAGAAGTTGACATCGTCGGTCGCAACGCCGGCAGCATCAGCGAAAGCGGCCGTGATCTGCTCGGCGTTGTTCTGCGTCACCTCCTCGATCTGCACGGTGATGAGATCGGTGGTGTCAGACGAGCGGCGCTGAATACGAGCACCGTTGGTCGGCACGTCGTTGTCTTCGAGCACAGCCTTTGCTTCGTCGACGCCGAAGGTTTGGCTCGCCGGGATATCCCAGGCGTCGCCACCTTCGAAGTCGAGGCCGAGGTCAAGCCCTCGCGTGAACAGCGAGCCGACCGTTGCGAGGCCGACGACAACGGCAATGATGAGGCCGACGCGCCGGAGCCCGTAGAAATCAACGGCGGTCTGACCGCGGAAGAGTCGGCCGAGGCCGGATGATGCAATCTGGTCACCACGGCTCATGACGACGCCACCTCCAGCCCGAAGGCCCGTTTGCCAACCATGAACTTGCTTCTGGCAATCAGCAGCACAGCAGGTCGGGTAAAGAAGAAGCACACGAAGAGGTCACACATCGTCGTGATGCCGAGATACAGGGCGAATCCACGCACCGAGCCGACACTGAGCGAGAACAAGATCAATGCACCGATGATCGACACCAGGTCGGCCGACCAGATCGTGCGCCACGTGCTGTTGAAGCTACGTGGTGCCGCGTTGCGCAGCGTGCGGCCATTGCGGATCTCGTCTTTCATTCTCTCGAAGAAGACGACGTAACTGTCGACAGTGACGCCGATCGCCACAATGATGCCGGTCACCCCCGCCAGGCTCAGCGCGTAGTTCGTCGCACCCGACACGAAGGCCGCAGCGCTGTACACAGCCATTGCCCAGACGGTCAGCCCGCCGATAATCACGAGAGCGAGCCAGCGGTAGTAGGCAACAAGAAAGGCGAGCACGAGTGTCAAGCCAATGAGACCGGCGATGATCGCAGCCCGCAGCGAATCCCCGCCAGCAGAAGCCGAAACTGTACGGGTTTCCTGCGGAGTCACTTGCACGGGGAAGGCGCCACGGTTGAGTACGTCGCTCAGCTGGTCGGCTTCGTCCTGGGTGAAGCTGCCAGTGATCGAGACGGAGCCGTCGAAGACGGGAACGTTCACGACAGGGGCCGACTGGACGATGCCATCGAGGACGATGGCAATCTGGCCGGGCCGGGCGGAGCCGTCGGTGTCGATGCCGGTGGACGGGCAGCTCGGCAGACGGTTAAAGCACTGAGTGGCGAGGCTGTTCCAGGTAGCTTCACCGTCGGCACGAAGGTCGACCGAGACGCTGAACTGGCCGAACTGTCCAAGCTGCACAGAGGCGCTGTCACGTTCGAAGACTTCACCGCTGGCTTGGGACGGGCCGGCACAGAGTGCGCCGCCATCGAGCGTTGGGAGGAATTCGGCGCCAGCGATGGATGGTGTCGGCGTCGGATTCAGATCGAATGGCACCTCATCAACAGGCACGGTGTCTTGGGCCGGAACCGAGTCGACGGGCGCCTCGGTGTCAGCAGGTGCATCGGTTTCGACCGGACCATCCGGATCTGGTGCCGACCGGCGGAAGCTGGTCTTGGCTTCGTCGTTCAGGAATGCGGCACCCTCTTCGTCGACGGTGATCGTTCCGTCGCTACCGAGGACGCGTCCCTCGGCGATGGTCTCGTCGGTCGAAATCGTCGGAACCTGCGAGGCAGCGCAATCAGTGAAGTTAACGACGGATCGCAACTCGACGATGCCAGAGACGCTGACGCTACGCAGTGCCTCTTCCTTATCTTTCACACCCGGAAGATCGACCACAATATTCGAACCCTGCACGCGGACGTCGGGTTCGGCGACACCGCTGCGCTCAAGCGACGACCGTACGAGGTCACGGACCACAAGCAGGTCGTCACCGGTTGCACCTTCTTCGGGGGCGAGGATGACCGACAGGCCACCTTGCAAATCCAGACCGAGGATCGGTGCATTGCTCGTTGCAATGTTGCTCGCAAGCGCTGCGATGACGGCCACCACGGTGGCGATAAGGGAGAACCAGAGACGACGCTTCATCAAATGCTTCAGTCGTTCGTCGACGCTGCAGCGCCAGCTGGGGGTCTGTCGTCTTCGGCGTCGTCGGCCGGTACGTCGGCGTCATCGGCCACTACGTCTTCTTCATCATCGAGTTCAACGACGTTCTGGATGGCAACACGAGCAATACGGATTTGTACGTCGTCATCGACCTCGAGCCAGAAACGATTCGGCCCGTCCTCGCCCGTGATCGTGCCAAAGACGCCAGAAGTTGTGACCACATCTTGGCCAACCTCGACGGACTGCTGCAAACTCTGCTGCTCACGCATCCGCTTCCGCTGCGGGCGGATCATCAGAAAATACATGGCAACAAGGATCAGCGGCAGGAACAGGAACGAAAGAATCGAACTGCCGCCGGAATCAGCGCTGGCAAAAAGGGTTGTCGCAAGAGTTGAGGCCATATCGGCCTGCGACCCTACCGGCGTCACATGGTCGACAATGGGCAAGAAGCTATTTGCCTGTCCAGTTGTTGTCGAAATTTCTCAGCCCCAGACACTCAGCACGTCCCTGCGAAGCGCATCGAACGTGCCGTCTGCGATGGCAATTCGCATGCGCTGCATGAGATCGATTGTCCAGGCCACGTTGTGCATCGACAGCAGCCGCGATGCTGTTGGCTCCCCGACTTGCAGGAGATGACGGATGTAGCCGCGACTATGACGAGCACAAACTTCGCAACGGCAGCTGGCGTCGAGCGGCTCGTCGAGTTCGGCGTTGCGAGCAGCTTTCGCCTGAAAACGACCTGTCGACGTGAGCGCTGTGCCGTGGCGGCCCAGGCGCGTCTGCATCACACAGTCGAATTGGTCAACGCCAAGCGCAACAGCCTCGACGAGCGAGGCCGGATCGCCCACCCCCATCAAGTAGCGAGGCTGGTCAACAGGCAGGTGCTCGATGGCTGCGGCCAGTGCCGGCAGCATCTCTTCACGCGACTCACCCACCGAGAGGCCGCCGATGCCGTAGCCGTCAAAACCAACCTCGACGGTGCGGCGTGCACTCTCGGCACGCAACGTCTCGCTAGTGCCACCCTGCACAATGCCGAACAACGCCTGATCGGTGCGCGTATGCACAGCCTTGGCCCGGCGAGCCCAGTCGTTCGTGCGCTCCAAGGCCACGCGGATGACGTCGGGCGGGCTCGGCAATGGCGGGCACACATCGAGCACCATCTGGATGTCAGCTCCGAGTTGCTGCTGGACATCAACAGCGATCTCCGGCGTGAACCTATGAGTTGAACCGTCATAGGTGCTTTTGAAGGTGACTCCTTCGTCGTCCACCTTCGGATCGAGCGAGAACACTTGGAACCCGCCCGAGTCGGTGAGCGTCAGACCATCCCAGCCGGCGAACTTGCCAATGCCACCGAACTTGGCAATGAGTTCTGGACCTGGCCTCAGCATCAGGTGATATGTGTTGCCGAGCACGATCTCAGCGCCGAGCCGTTCATAATCGGCCGCACTGAGGTGTTTGATTGCTCCCCTCGTACCGACCGGCATGAACAACGGAGTCTGATACGTGCCGCGAGCTGTGCTGGCGGTGCCCACTCGGGCAGCACCGTATGTGGCTTCGACGTCAAGTTGCACCCGGTACATAGGGCAACGACGCTACCGACTCAGACGTTCAAGCAACATGGCGTCACCGAAGCTCAGGAATCGGTACTCCCGCTCGAGCGCTTCTGCATACAGGTCGCGCCATCCCGCTCCGGCGAATGCATCGATCATCATCAGCAGTGTTGTTTTTGGCAGGTGAAAGTTCGTCATCAGCAGGTCGACGACCTGCCAATCAAAGCCCTCGTGGATAAAGATGTTGGTTCGGCCTGAAAGCTCGCCGAGCTTGGCGGCCGACTCGAGCGCCCGCACAGCAGTGGTCCCGACAGCGACCACACGACCACCGGCAGCCCGCGTGTCGATGCATTGCTGCATGGTTTCTGGCGGCACGCGGTAGCGCTCCGTGTGCATCGGGTGATCAAGCGGGTTATCGGTGCTGATCGGCTGGAACGTGTCGAGCCCGACGACAAGCTCGACGGTCGCCCGACTCACGTCACGAGCGTCGAGCCGGTCGAACAGCTCGGCCGTGAAGTGGAGGCCTGCTGTCGGTGCTGCGGCGCTCCCTGGGACGTTCGCATAAATCGTCTGGTATCGGTCCGGATCCTCAAGCCGCTCGGTGATGTAGGGCGGGAGCGGCATCTCACCGTGCATGTCGAGTGTTTCAAGAGACGAGCTGCCGTCGGTCGGCCCAAGCAACGCAACGTGGAACGTGTCACCCGCTGCAGTGCGTTCGCCGATCCGTACGAGCGGCACATCGCCGGCGAAAAGCTCCTCGCCGATCTTGAGCTTCTTACCCGGTCGAACCAGCGCTTCCCATTCGGTCCGCGCCCCGTTGGTTGCTTCGAGCAGCAAAACCTCGGCCGCTCCCCCGGTGGCTCGGTGGAGCTTGAGCCGGGCCGGGATCACACGGGTTTCGTTGACGACCAGCAGATCACCCGGCAGCAAGAGATCGGCCAGGTCAGAGACATGCAGGTGTCGGACCGGGTCTCCGGCGACGAGTAAACGTGCCGAATCACGCGGCTCAATCGGTGTCTGCGCAATTCGCTCATCCGGCAACACATAGTCGAAATCAGACAACTGCATCAGAATGAGCGTAGAAGGCGAAGTTCCGTCGGAACACGTGTCACAAGCATCCCATTCCCATTAATCTCGCCATCAATTGAAAAGGGAGCCGTTCGTAACCTTGGGTGGCGCAGTGATGCCGATGTGGGCGTATGCAGCGGCGAGCGCAACGCGACCACGAGGAGTTCGCGCAATCATCCCCTGGGTGATCAGGAACGGTTCGTACACGTCTTCGACGGTCTCTGGCTGTTCGCCAATGCTGATCGCCAGGGTCGACAAACCAACTGGCCCGCCGGTGAACTGGCCACAGAGCGCAGTAAGGAGGGCTCGGTCAACCTTGTCGAGGCCTCGATTGTCGACGCCGAACAGCTTCAAACCAGCCTCGGCCACCTCGGCGGTGATCACACCGTCGGCACGCACCTCGGCGAAGTCGCGAACACGGCGCAGTAAGCGGTTGGCAATACGAGGCGTGCCGCGAGACCGGCGTGCGATCTCGAACGCTCCTTTGGAAACGATTTCGATCTCAAAGATACCAGCAGCACGTTCGACGATCGCTTGCAATTCGACGTGGTCGTAGTAGTCGAGCCGAGCGACGAGGCCAAACCGGTCGCGCAGCGGACCCGTAATCATGCCGGTTCGGGTCGTGGCGCCAACGAGCGTGAACGGCGGCATCGTGAGCCGGATACTCGATGCTGCTGGACCCTTCCCGACGACAATGTCGAGCTGGAAATCTTCCATCGCCGGATACAAGATCTCTTCGACGGCCCGGTTCAGCCGGTGAATCTCATCGATAAAGAGCACGTCGCCGTCTTCGAGTTTCGTCAAAATCGCTGCAAGGTCACCCGCTCGTTCCAGTGCAGGGCCAGACGTGACGTGGATCTGTGTGCCCATCTCGATGGCGACGATGCTGGCCAGCGTGGTCTTACCAAGGCCGGGCGGACCTGCAAACAACAGGTGATCGACGACCTGGTCGCGGCGCCGAGCAGCTTCCATGACGATCTTCAGGTGTTCTTTGAGTTCACCCTGGCCCACGAACTCGTCGAGCGCCCGGGGCCGGATACCCGCTTCGAGCTCTTCTTCGTCGACATTTTCGGAGTGCCCGACGCCGGGGTCGAGGAATTCGTCACGCATGAGAGCCCATCTTGGTTCGTCAGTTCTTGGACAGCGTCTTCAACGCTCCACGCAACAGGGTGGCAGAGTCGGCGCCACTCGGGAGCTCGCGAAGCACCTCACGTATCTCGTCGGTGCCATAACCCAGGCCAGCCAACGCTTCGCGCACTGCAGCGACACTTGACCCTCCACCTCTAACGTCTGTGGAACCGCCATCGAGGATGTCGAGGGAAAGCCGATTCTTGAGTTCGACGATGAGCCGTTCGGCGGTCTTCTTACCAACCTTGGGGACCAGTTGAAGTGCCGCAACGTCGTTGCTCGCGACGATGTCGATCAGCGATGCAGCCGGATGTGTGGCCAACACCGACATCGCCATTGCCGGCCCGACACCGTGGGTGGCGAGGAGAACTTGGAACGTTGCCTTGTCTTCCTTCGACGTGAACCCGAAAAGCGTCTGCGCATCTTCGCGGATGTGGTGATGGATCAGCAGAAATGCGGCACTACCCGGCTCAAGTTCGGGGATCGCCCGTTGTGAGACGGTCACGATGTACCCGATACCGGCGACCTCAATCAGCACCGTGCCGTCGAGGTTGCGTTCAAGCACTTCGCCGCGCAGCGAGCCGATCATCTGACGCCCCCGACCGGCGGGAGATTCTTTCGGCTGCGGACGCTGTCACCGTTGAGATGTCGAGCTTGACGCCCAATTGGCGACATGGCCAAGTGGCAGAGCGCGATGGCTGCTGCGTCAGCGGCATCGGCTGGCTTCGGCAATGACGACAACCTGAGCCGCTGTTGCACCATTCTTTGCACCTGTTCTTTCCCGGCGCCGCCCCACCCGGCAACGGCATCTTTCACCTGGTTGGGCGTGTACTGGAGCACTTCGCATCCGGCAAGCGCTGCTTCGGCCAGGGCGAGGCCACTTGCCTGGCCAACACTCATTGCGCTGCGCACATTGCTTTGGAAGAAGACCTGCTCCACAGCAACCACATCGGGTTCGAACTCCGCAATCAAGGCCGTGAACTCGGTACGCAACTCACCAAGCCGCTGTGGGAGCGGATCGGACGCCGACGTACGAATCACCCCCATCGACACGGCGACCGCGGCGTTCGGGCCGCGACCATCGATGACGGCGAACCCGCAACGGGTGAGACCGGGGTCGATGCCGAGGACTCGTGAGGTCACGCCACGTACGGCGCCAACGCTATTAGCGAACACAGGTTCGTACACTAGTCGATTGACCGATCAGATCTCGTGATCCTTCAGGACGTTCACGACATCAGCGACACCAGCGGGTGTGTCGGGAATCAGGGAGAAAGCCTCTCGAGTTCTGCGACAAGTTCTTTGACCGGCCGGAACGTGAGCCCAGCTATCGCCCGGTGGGCGTACCGAACGACGCCATTGCGGTCGATGATGAAGACGCTGCGCCGCGGAAACCCGATGGGCCCGAGCGTGCCGTACAGACCGGCAACAGCCTTGTCAACATCGGCCAGAAGCGGGAATGTGAAGCCGTGCTTGTTGGCGAAGCCTTCGTGGCTCGACACATCTTGCGCCGAGATCCCAATGACCTGAGCACTCATCTCGGTGAACTGTTCGATGTCTCTGTTGTAACTGTTGAGCTGCTTCGTGCACACCGGAGTGTCGTCGCCCGGGTAAAACACGAGAACCACGGGCTGGCCGGCAAAGTCGTTGAGGCTGTAATCCCGGCCACCGGTACCAGGCAGGGTGAAATCTGGCGCTGTGTCGCCGACAGAGGTACTCATGAGGAAACGTCCGAACGCCAGATCATTCTGCGGCCTGCTCCATGAGTTCGTCACTCATGTCGAAATTCGAGAACACGTCTTGCACATCGTCGTTGTCTTCGAGCGCCTCCATGACCGAGAGGATGCCCCTGGCATCTTTGACGTCAGTGACCTCCACGAGGTTTTCGGCCAGCATCGGTGAGTCGGCTGACTGCACCGTGAAGCCAGCTGCTTCGAGGTTCGTCTTGATGTCGAACACCGGCGACGGGTCAGACGTGACCTGGAAGTCATCTCCAGAGCGCATCATGTCTTCGGCACCCGCTTCAAGCGCCGCCATCATCAGTTCGTCTTCGTCGACGCCTGCACCTTCAATGATGATCACGCCCTTGCGGGCGAACTGCCAGCCGACTGCGCCGGGTTCGGCCATCGAACCGCCGAGCTTGCTGAAGATCTGGCGAATGTCGGCACCCGACCGGTTGCGGTTATCGGTCAGTACGTCAATCATCAGCGCAACACCACCGGGCGCATAGCCCTCGTACATGATGCTTTCGTACGCCGCTCCGTCGGCATCGCCAGTTCCCCGCTTAATCGCGCGATCGATCGCGTCGTTCGTCATCTGTGCGCCCTTGGCCTTTTGGACCGCTGTCCGCAGCGTGGGGTTCATATCGACGTCACCGCCGCCCTTGGCTGCGACTTCGATCTGGCGGGCCAGCTTATTAAAGAGCTTGCCGCGCTTGGCGTCGGTGGCGCCCTTCTTGTGTTTGATCGTTGCCCATTTGGAATGGCCGGACATGTCGGTTCTCTCTCTGCCAGAGCGATGGACTCGGCGGGTTGATCGTCAGTTGTCGTTCTGTTGTTCGCTCGTCACAACGTCGCGATGAACGCTTCGTGCAACCGAGTGTCGTCGGTGAGTTCGGGATGGAACGAGGCCACCGTACAACGTCCGCTGCGAGCGAGAACGGGAATGTCATCGTGGACCGCCAGCACCTCGACATCCGGACCCACTCGTTCGACGTACGGCGCCCGGATAAACACCGCGTGGAAATCTTCGACGAGGCCGTCAACTGAGAGGTCCGTCTCGAAGCTGTCGAGTTGGCGGCCGTAGCCGTTCCGTCGGACAGTGATGTCGATCAACGAGAACCCTCGCTGGTCAGGTCTGCCATCAAGCACTTCGGTCGCGCATAAAATCATTCCGGCGCACGTACCGAAGACACCCATGCCCTCCGCCAGCCGCTCTCCGATCGGATCGCGCAGACCGCTCGTGTCGAGGAGCATCGACATGGTCGTGCTTTCTCCGCCAGGCAGAACGAGCGCGTCAACGCGAGCCAACTGCTCGGGCTTTTTGACGAGCGGGGCCTCGACACCAAGCGCCACAAGCCGACGCTGGTGAGTTCGGAAGGCGCCCTGCAATGCCAGGACGCCGACGACAGGTCCAGCTACCAACCGCGTTCGGCGTATTTGACGCTGATCTCGTCCATGCCAATGCCGGTCATCGGGGCACCGATGCCACGGCTGACCTTCGCGAGGATGTCGGCATCCATGTAGTGCGTCGTCGCTTCGACGATGGCCTTGGCGCGCGGCGACGGGTTGTCGGACTTGAAGATGCCCGAGCCGACGAACACTGCGTCGGCACCCAGCTGCATGGCGAGTGCGGCGTCGGCCGGAGTGGCGAGGCCACCAGCGCAGAACAGCGGCACCGGCAACGCGCCGGTCTTGGCGATCTCTTGGACGAGCGATAGCGGCGCTTGCAGCTGCTTGGCCCAACCGAACAGCTCGGCCTCGTCAGCCTGGGTGATACGCTTCACATCACCAATAATCGAGCGGAGGTGACGAACAGCCTCGACGACGTTGCCCGTGCCAGCTTCTCCCTTCGAGCGGATCATCGCTGCACCTTCGGAGATGCGGCGCAATGCCTCACCGAGGTTGGTCGCTCCACAGACGAACGGCACGTCGAAAGCCATCTTGTCGATATGGAATGCCTCGTCGGCCGGGGTGAGCACTTCGGATTCATCGATGAAGTCGACGCCAAGCGACTGCAGAATCTGCGCCTCAACGAAATGGCCGATGCGCGCCTTGGCCATGACCGGGATCGAGCAGACCGCCTGGATACCTTCGACCATCTCGGGGTCCGACATCCGAGCCACGCCACCGTCTTTGCGGATGTCGGCGGGCACTCGCTCGAGTGCCATCACGGCAACAGCTCCAGCGTCTTCGGCAATCTTTGCCTGCTCAGGGTTGACGACGTCCATGATGACGCCGCCCTTCATCATTTCTGCCAAGCCTCGCTTGACGGGGAATGTTCCAATGTTCTCAACGCTCATGGGATCAGCGTACTTTCACCGGGCGGGTTCTTGCCTGATCGACTGTGGCATTCTCCGGGGTACGGCGAGTACCACGGTGAGATCGCCCGC
>JBLIMF010000063.1:0-13147 GCA_047638615.1 Gammaproteobacteria bacterium | reverse complement strand
CAATCCCCCGTCGACGATCCGTCCTTGCTCTTTCGCTCGCGGCCACACTCGCGTTTGCAGCTTGCGGCTCGGACGAACCTGCCGCCGAAGACACGACCGCACCCGCCGACACCGAAGTCACTGACACCGAAGTCGCTGACACAGAAGTCGCCGACACCGAAGTCGCCGACACGGAGGAACCCGCAGCGACGACGGGCGACCCCGATGCCGATTACACCGGTTCGTATGTGCTGGCCGACGAAGAGTTCGGCACGATGACGACGGTGACCGTCGCTGACGGTGTTCGCACGATCGTGTCGAATGCACTGCCCGACCACGAGGTCGGCGAGTTCCCGAACCCCGGTAACCCGAACACGATCTCTGAACAGGATGTCTCGTACGAATTTCCCGTCGACCCGGTGTACGTCGGGAGTGCAACAAATGCCATGACGCCCGGCGTCGCGGTGAACGGTCTGAAGTTCGAACCGGCCACAGCCGAAACCGTCACCTGCGAATCAGGCGAGGTGTTCCGTGTCGAAGCACTGCAGGACATCTACGACCTCGGCCTCGACTTCAACAACGCCCACGTCCAGCCGACCGGCGAATATCACTACCACGGCATCTCTGAACTCCTGGCAAACGCGTACTCGACCGACGACGACCTCGTACATGTCGGCTTCGCAGCTGACGGCTTCCTGATGTACTACTCGAAGTCGGGCGCCTATTCGCCGAGCTACTCGTTGTCAACCGACGCTCGCACAGGCACCGATTGCGTCGGCTCGATGGCTCTCGGCGGCGACGTTGTGGAAGTCGAGGGAACCACGGCGGACGGCACCTACGCCGCCGACTGGCAGTACAGCGACGCCAACGGCGACGACAACCTGTTCTTGGACGAGTGCAACGGCACCGAGATCGACGGCACTTACGCCTACGTCATCACCGATGAGTACCCCTTCATCAGCCGCTGTCTGAACGGTGAGTTCACTGCCACCGGCCCCGGTGCTGGCGGTGGTGCGCCCACCGACGGCGAAGACGCAGCAGGAGCCCAGGATGCAGCACCCGACCTCAGCGAAGCCGCCGCCACCCTTGGCGTGACCCAGGAAGCACTGCAGGCAGCTCTCGGTGGCCCGCCGCCGGACTTGGACGCCGCCGCCGAAATCCTTGGTGTCACCGTCGAAGCTCTGCAGGCAGCGCTTCCCGATCCTGGCGGGGCCCCGCAGGGCTGACCCATGAACATCCTTCGTCGCCTGACGTTCGGCGTCGCATGCTGAGCCGCAGTGATGTGGTTGGCTGCGGCACCGGCGTTGGCGCACGAGCCGGGCACGACGGCCATTCAGGTACAGGTCGGTACCGACATGGTCACTGCGCAACTCGATATCCCCGTCGGCAAGCTCGGTGATGCACTCGACCTCGAAATCGACACCGACCTGTTCTCGCTCTCCCAGCAGCGTGAGCTGATCACCACCTACGTCACCGATCACCTTGAGGTAAGTGGCGTCGAGGGAACTGAATGGGCCGAGACGGTGGGCGAGCCGATGCCGCCTCCAACGCAGCCCTCGTGGGTGTGATCGACATCGACACGCCGACGCTGACCGTCGGCGCTGGGTTGGATCACGCTCCCGAGCCGGCCCGTCGAGATTCTGGCTGCGGTGTCGGTCGCGGTCGCTGCCATCCACGTATCGCGGCCGTTTGCTGTTCGTGGTGAAGAGGCAATTGCCGGCGCGTTCGGGCTGGTCCACGGGCTGGCGTTCTCGGGTTTGCTTGACGACCTCGGCCTCGGGCGGTCTACATCGCTTGCCTCGCTGCTCGGCTTCAACGTCGGTATGGAGGCAGCGCAGCTCGTGGTCACCTCCGCGGCATTCCCCGCCCTCTGGTTCCTTTCGCAGACCCGTGCCTACCGGGCGGTGCGAGTGTTGGGCGCCAGTGTTGCTCTTGTCGCGTCTGGTGCTTGGATCGTCGAACGGCTCGACGTGGCAGTTAACCCATTCAGTTCGATCGAGAATGCCACCGTCGATCACCTCGGCCTGATTGGCACAATGCGCGCCGCCGTTGCCGGAGTCACCTGGTCCGTGAAGGCAGCGGCGTCGCGCCGAGTCGTAGGACCACCCGAAGGGCTGCACTGAACAAGTTTTTGCGGCAAGCTGAGCGTTATGAACGCGCCGCTCGACCTCGACACGCTGCGACAAATCGAACAGCGCACGCTGTGGCTGGCAACGCGCATCATCGACCATGCGAATCGACGTGGAACGACCGACGTCAAGGTCGGTGGGCATCAGGCATCGAGTGCATCGATGGTGTCGATCATGACCGCGCTCTGGTTCGCACACATCGGTGGCGACGACAAGGTTGCGGTCAAACCGCATGCCTCGCCGGTGTATCACGCCATCAAGTACCTCACCGGTGAACTCGACCGGTCGTACCTCACAACGTTGCGTCAGCGCGGCGGCCTGCAGGCCTACCCGTCACGCACGAAAGACCCTGACGTGTCGGACTTCTCGACCGGCTCGGTCGGCCTCGGGGCCGTTGCACCGCTGTTCTCGGCACTCACCCGTCGGTATCTCGACTCGCACTTCGGTGAGCGCTCGCCGGCGCGTTTCGTCGCCCTCGTCGGTGATGCCGAACTGGACGAGGGAAACGTCTGGGAAGCCATTGCCGACTCGGCCACAGAAGGGCTCGGCAACTTCATGATGGTCATTGACGTCAACCGGCAGTCGCTCGATCGCGTCATTCCCGACATCGCGGCCGATCGTCTGAAGCGCTTCTTTGCCGACGCTGGCTGGCACGTCGCCGAGGCTAAGTACGGACGCCGCCTGACCGAGTCGTTCGCGCAACCGGGCGGCAGTGCGCTTGAGGCACACATCGACGCGATGCCGAACGAGGCGTACCAAGAGCTCTTCGGCCTGAATGCTGCCGACGCCCGCCGCAAGTTCCTCGTCAATGCAAGTGCTGGGGTGCAGCAGTTCACCAACTCGCTCGACGACATCAAACTCCAAGAACTCGTGACCGATCTGGGTGGCCACGATCTGGGCGTGCTCGTCGACACGTTCCGTGCATGTGACGCCGAGCCCGAACGCCCGTCGGTCGTGTTTGCCTACACGGTCAAGGGCCACGGTCTTCCGATCGCCGGCGACCCCATGAACCATTCGGCGCTCCTGAGCTCGGAACAGATCGATGCGTTCCGCGAATCGCTTGGGCTCACTGACAACACCGAGTGGGATCGGTTCGAACCAGATTCTGACGCCGGCCGTCTGTGCAGCTCGGTCGGCGGCGACATCAACAATGCCAAGCCAACGCCACGGCCGCAGCTCCCGATCCCTACGGCGGCACGTTCACTCAGTACGAAGGGGTCGACCTCGACGCAGGAAGCATTTGGCCGGGTGCTGGCGAGCCTCGCCGATGTCGAGGGTGTCGGCGATCGAATCGTCACCACTGCACCCGACGTGTCGATCTCCACCAATTTGGGCGGCTTCATCAACAAGCGTGGGGTTTACTCACATACCGAACGCAATGATCACGGTGGCGCCGACCGGTTGTTGAAGTGGGCACCAGGGCCGGCCGGCCAGCACATCGAACTTGGGATCAGCGAAATGAACTTGTTCATGCTGCTGGGCCAGTTGGGGCTGAGCCATGACCATCACGGCGAACATTTGCTGCCAATCGGAACGGTGTACGACCCGTTCGTCCTGCGTGGTCTCGATGCCTTCATCTACGGCATCTACAACGACGCGCGCTTCGTCGTGGCAGGTACGCCGGCTGGCGTGTCGCTGGCGCCAGAAGGAGGTGCCCACCAGTCGACCATTACTGCATCGGTCGGCATCGAGTTGCCGAACCTCACCTATTTCGAGCCCGCGTTTGCCAGCGAGGTCGACTGGATTCTGTGCGATGCGCTCGAGCAGCTTGGTCGTTCCGACGGCACGAGTAGCTACCTCCGGCTTTCTACCCGGCCGCTTGATCAGGCGCCGTTCGCGGCAGTGCTGGGTCGGATCGGCGAGGATCGACTCCGCGCACACGTGTTGGCTGGCGGCTATGTGCTGCGCGAGGCCCCAGACGATGGGCGGCCCGGTGTCACCATTGTGACGACGGGGGTGATGGCACCCGAGGCGCTGGCGGCCGCAGCTGAACTCGATGCCGAAGGTGTGCAAGCGAGTGTCGTGCACCTGACGAGCCCTGACCGTGTTTATCGAACCTGGCGAGCGGCATTCGCGCAGGCCACAGCCACCGCTCGGGTGGTCCGATCTGTCAGCCACCTCCATCGGCTGGTGCCGCCAGACGAGCGGGGTCGGCCGATCGTCAGCGTGCACGATGCGGCGAGCCACAGCTTGGCGTGGGTCGGCTCGGCGCTGGGCACGCGTCAGTATGCGTTGGGCGTTGATCGGTTCGGCGAGTCAGGCACCATTGCCGACCTCCACGAGCTGACTGGCATCGATTCCGGCAGCATCGTCAACGCGGCCCTGATCGCTGTCGCCGAACACTAATCGTGGTTTTGCCGCAACCTGCCGCAACCTGTCTAGACTTCTAGAAGAGTCAAACAATGATGAGGAAAGGGCGCCCGATGCTGGAAGTCAGTTCGGTACAACGCAAGAAGATGACGGAGCCCGATGCGTTGGGCTTCTTCGGCGAGTACGGCGGACGCTATGTCCCTGAGCCGCTTGTCGGTGCATGCCAGGAAGTCGAAGCGGCCTTCCGCGACGCGTGGTCGGACACTGCCTTCCGGCAGGAGTTCCTCGACATTCTGACAAACTACGTCGGCCGCCCGTCACCGTTGACCGACTGCGAAAACCTCAGCGCCGACCTTGGCTTGCGGCTGCTGCTCAAGCGCGAAGACCTGAACCACACCGGAAGCCACAAGATCAACAACGTGATTGGCCAGGCACTCCTCGCGAAGCGCATGGGCAAGACGCACCTGATCGCCGAAACCGGTGCCGGCCAGCACGGAGTCGCTACCGCCACCGCAGCGGCACTGTTCGGAATGACCTGCACCGTCTACATGGGCGAAGTCGACATCAAGCGCCAAGAGCTCAACGTCTACCGGATGGGCCTGCTCGGAGCGACCGTCATCCCGGCCTCCTCCGGAAGTCGTACGTTGAAGGATGCCGTCAACGAGGCCATGCGTGCCTGGGTGACCGAAGTCGAGCACACCTACTACTGCATCGGCACCGTCATGGGCCCGCATCCCTACCCATGGATGGTGCGCAGCTTCCACGAGATCATCGGCTGCGAAGCACAACGCCAAGTCGTGGATCGCCTCGGCAAGATGCCAGATGTCGCTGTGGCGTGCGTCGGTGGTGGGTCGAACGCGGCGGGCCTGTTTGCCGGCTTCGTCGATCATCCCGAGGTCCGCCTCGTCGGTGTCGAGCCTGCTGGCGGCGCGGCCGTCGGCCGAGGTGTCCCCGCCGTCGTGCACGGCATGAAGGCGCACTTTTTGCAAGACGAAGTCGGCCAAGTGGTCGAGGCCGAGTCGATTTCGGCTGGCCTCGATTACCCCGGTGTCGGGCCCGAACACTCCAACCTCGCCGACATGGGCCGCGCCGAGTACTACCCCGTCACCGACGACATGGTGGTCGACGCCTTCCAGATTCTGTCGAAGCGTGAGGGGATCATCCCGGCACTTGAGTCAGCTCATGCAATTGCGTGGGTCATCGAGAACGCCGAGGAGTTGGCCGGCAAGAACGTGCTGGTCAACCTGTCTGGCCGTGGCGACAAAGACGTCGCCCAGGTGCGGGAGCGGTTGGGCGAATGAGCGACCTCGTCGACAATCACATCAACACCCGGTCACTTCAAGCTGAGCTGACGGCCAAGCGCGACAGTGGCCGCAAGCTGCTTCTTCCGTACGTCACCGCCGGCATCGTGCCGAACTGGATGGACTGCGTCGAGGCAGTCATTGAGGCAGGCGCCGACGCCGTCGAGATTGGGATCCCCTTCTCCGACCCGGCCATGGATGGCCCGACCATCCAGCAGGCATCGGTCCAGGCACTGAACAACGGGATCACCCCGCACGGCGCGTTGAGCGAGCTCCGGACGCGCGAGTTCGCCGTTCCGCTCATCGCAATGACCTACTTCAACCTCGTGTTCCGTTACGGCAACGAGCGCTTCGCCTCTGACCTGGCAGCTGCCGGGTGTGCCGCGGCGATCTTGCCCGACCTGCCGTTCGAGCTGGCCGGGGAGTGGCAGGAAGCTGCCGTAGCGCACGGCATCGAGAACGTGCTGCTTGCTGCGCCCGTCAGTTCCGACGAGCGGCTGGCGCAACTTGTCGAACGCACCAGCGGGTTCATCTACACCGTCAGCACGATGGGCACGACGGGCGAGCGCGCCGAACTCGACAACGCAGCGTCGATCCTCAGCCAGCGTGTCAAGGCGATTTCTGACTTGCCGGTGATCATTGGCTTCGGCATCTCCAACCCGGAACACGCCGTCTCGGCAGCGCGCTCATCCGACGGCGTCATTGTTGCGTCGGCGCTGATGCGTACGTTGCTCGACGGCGGCTCGATCGACCAGGTCGCATCGCAGGTCAGCGCGATGCGGGTTGCCCTCGACGAAGCGTTCTAGGGCCGTTCCGGCATGGCGCTCAGCGAGTTGCCCAAGTACCAGTCGATCTCGAACGACCTGCGCGAACGCATTGCTCAGCACGAGTTCTCGACAGGGGAGCGCTTGCCGGCACAGCACGCTCTCGCCGAGGAGTACGGCGTCACGGTGATGACGCTGCGCCAAGCAATCGCCGAGCTCGAAGCCGAGGGGCTGGTCCGTGCCGCGAAGGGCAAGGGCACGTTTGTGTCGGAGCCGCCGAGCGTCAAATACGACCTCGACCATCTCTCCAGTTTTACGCAGGAGATGACCCACCAGGGCATCGACGTTGCCACCGACGTACTCGCGATCGAGACCGGCCCGACGGATGCCAACGCAGTTCGCGCTGCGCTCGGCTTGGCCGATGATGTCGCGATGGTTGCGCTCGTTCGCCTTCGTTCTGCTGGCGGCGAAGCGCTGGTGTTGCAGCGCAGTGTGCTCGCAGCATCGCTCTGGTCGGAGATCTCGAATGCCGACTTTGCGAGCCGCTCGCTGTATGACGTGCTTGCCGAACAATGTGGCATTGCGCTCGATCGAGCGTCGGAGACGATCCGGGCAGTCAGCCTCGACGGCGACGATGCAGCGCTGTTCGGAATCACGCCGGGCAGTGCAGCGCTCGAATCGATTCGAGTGTCGCGAACGGTCGACGGCGCGGCGTTCCTCTACGACCGGGCGCTGCTGCGTGGTGAGGCCACCGAGATTCGTACCGAGCGTTCAGCTGCCGGAATGCGTGTCGCCTTCCAAACGCTCTGACGCAGTACCGTCGCTGCTGAGCGTGGCAAGGTCGAAGAACTGCACGGCGAACACCGCATCGTCGGTCGGTTCGATGTGATGCGGGTTGTCAGGTGCGATCACGACCGGAGCCCCTGGTGATCCGATCGATCGCGTCCCTGTCGCCTCGTCGGTGAAGACCACGGTTCCCTCGGTGACTTCGAGCTGCGCCCACGTGGCGGCCTGGTGCGCGGCGAGCAAACCCGCAGGGCATGTGTCTTTCGTGAAGTCGGGCGTTCGTCGACCGGCAGTGACACCGGCGGGTAGCTCGATGCTCATGACGGCAACCGTGTCACGTGTGAGGGGCCGACGTTGGTCAGTATTGGAAGCCGCTCGATGGCCCCGAGCAGCAGAGTGCCGATTGCCGCGGCCGTAACGATGACCATGACGATCACCGATGGTTGCATCGCGTCGACCAGTTGACCGGTCAAGAACGGTAAGCCGATTCCGCCGAGATTGGTGGCGAGCAGCTGAAAGACAGCGAGTCGCTGGGCATGGTCGGCTCCCACTCGGGCCGCTGTGGATGCGAAGAGTGTCGGCACGATGGGCGCCAGTGTCAGCCCCGAAAACGCCAGGCCCACGACGGCGAACCCAGGAGGAGTAAAGGCCAGCGAGGCAACGCAGCAGAGCGATACAAGGGCGAGTCGGGACAGCCCAACTCGATCAGCCAGGTCACGGGCCGATGGTCGAGCAAGTGCAAGACGTCCGACGGCCAGGCCGCCCCAGAAGAGTGCAACGGCGATCGCCGCCGAGGCGTCACCAGCGTTTCGCCCCTCGGTGAGCTGGGTAAAGGCCCACTGTCCGGTCGTGACCTCCATGCCGACAAACGCACAGAAGGCTCCGAGTGACAGCGCTGCGGGTGTGAACGGCGGACGACTGCCTGTCTTGCGCACGTGCGGCGTTATGCCAGGCCACGCTCGCTGGCTCCGCAAGGCGACCAAGGCAGCCGCGATGACGATCACCCCGGAAAGTCCGAGGGCGAGGCGCCAGCTTGAGACAGCGATCACGATCAGCGGCCCCAGTGTTGCGCCCACGCCATACGCACCGTGGACCAAACCCGACGATCCCACATCCCGGATGGCCGTGATGAAGCCAGCGCCGAGTGAATCGAGCGTCCCCGATGCGAGCCCGACGCACGCCAGCGAGATCAAGAACATCGGCCAGGTCGTCGACAATGCCATCGACATGACTGCGAACGCGAGCAGGATCAAGACGACAACGAACGCTCTGCCCATTCCGAACCACCGCGCCAGCGTGGGTCCGTTCAGCGCCATCAATGCTCGACCCAGGCCGTACACGAGGGACGCAATTCCGAGGGCTCCGAGAGACTGATCGAACCGCTCGCGAACGTCGGGCCAGATGACGCCAAGCATCGCGATTGGCGCAGCGAACGACAAGAACGCGATCGAGGCCGACTGCACAGCGCGGCGGTTGTCCGGAGCAATCATGTTGGCCACCGCAAAAGCCTAAAGCCGACGCTCCATCCGGCTACTTCGGTACGAAACGCGTGCCTGCCTCAAGGCGAATGGTGTCGCGGGTGGTTACCAGCCTTCAGGAGGGTCCCGATGATGAACCCCCGTGTTGTTGTGGCGTCGCCTGCACCGATGCTCGAACGTCCATCAACCTGCCCTGCAGGCAGCACCCGAACGGCACACCGCGTTGTGGATCGATGACCTTGGCGTCCACGCGACGAGGCTGTCAGCCGCGTCGCAACTGGCGTTCTTTGTAGTATTCCGCCGCTGACTTGAGGTCAGGGTTCGCGGCTAAGACCGGCTGCATCTTTTCCCAGGCGGCCTCGACCTTGTACGGGATGTACTCGCGTGGGAAGTAACCCTCGTGCGGGCGGTACTCCTTCAGGAGACGGCGGGCCACAGTGGCTTTGTGCACTTCGTCGGCCCCGTCGGCGAGGCCCATCGTGGGCGCGCTGGCGTACATGTCCTGCAGTGGCGTGAGGTCGGTGGTCCCCAGCGAGCCATGGATGTGCAGCGCGTCAAACGAGATCTCTCGGAGTACTCGGGCCATAGTGAACTTGACCGCGGCGATGTCAGTACGAGCCTCTTGCGTTGAGCTCTGGTCGATCTTCCACGCTGTTTCCAAGACGAACAGGCGGAGCATCCGGAGCTTCGCGTATGAATCGGCGATCTTCTGTTGCACCATCTGGTGCTCCCCGATGATTGAGCCGTGCGATTCGCGCGACAACGCCCGCTCGCACATCATGTCGAAGGCCAACTTGCACTGCGCAATGGTTCGCATCGCGTGGTGGATGCGACCCCCACCGAGGCGGCGCTGGGCGAGCACCTTGGCGCCGTCTTGCGGGCCGAGCAGGTGGTCGGCAGGAATGCGGACGTCGGTGTACTTGATGTGGTTGTGGTTGCGCGGCTCGGGCATGATCTCGACGCCAGGCGTCTCACGGGGGATCACGAACATGCCGTTCGTGCACATGACGAACAAGATGTCGGCCACGCGTCCCGCGCTGGTGAACCACTTCTCACCGTTGATGACCCACTCGTCGCCGTCCTTGACGGCGGTTGTCTTGAACAGGTTGGGGTCGGAGCCACCCTGGGGCTCGGTCATCGAGTACGCGGAGAACATCTCCTGGTTGATCAGTGGCGTCAGCCATCGCGCCTTCTGCTCCTCGGTGCCATATGCGGCAAGCATCTCCATGTTGCCGGTGTCGGGCGCTGCTGCGCCGAATAGCTGCGGCGCAGCCGGGTATTTGCCGAGGATCTCGTTGACCAGCGCGAGCTTGAGTTGGCCGAAGCCAGGGCCGCCGAGTTCCTCGTCGAGGAACAGCGCCCACAGGCCCTGATCCTTGACCTCCTGCTGGAGCTCGCGGACGTATCCCCGCACTGCATTGTTTGGCCAGCGGACGGCGTGGGGAAAGATCCGATGGAGCGGCTCCACCTTCTCGTCGCAGAACTGCTGGATCCAGTCCAGCTTCTTCTGAAATTCCGGTTCGGTCGAGAAATCCCATGCCATGAGCTCAACCCTGGCATGGTCGTCACGGACTCTTACGACCCGACGATTTGCTTGGTTCCGTTTGGTTCCGGCCGGGGTCAAACGGCCGGGGTCAAGCGGTCGGGGCGTACTGCGCTACTCCGCCAGTGAATGAGCGGGCCAACTCGCCGAGTTCGCGCAAGTGCTCGAGGTGGGCGTAGGTCTCGCTTTCGGCCATTTCGCCCCACGATCTTTCGCGGAACAGAACGCGCATGAAGTCGACGACGCTGCCGTTGGGGAGATCTTCTTGCGCATTGCGAATGATGTCGAGACGGTCCTCGTGATGCTCGATGATGTCTCGGGCCCGGCCCCCGAGGTCTTCGAAGGGGTGCCCATGAGCCGGAAGCGCGATCGTCACGTCGCCGAGATCCTCCATTCGGGTGAGTGAGGCGAAAAACTCGGCGAGCGGATCGGACTGCGGTGTCATCCCGCTGATGTGTGGCGTGATTGATGGCAGCACGTGGTCGCCGGTGAGGACGACACCGTGCTCGGGGTCGAACAGGCAGAGGTGGTCATAGGTGTGGCCGGGCGTGTGCATCGCAACCCACTCACGGCGCCCGAGCCGGATGGTCTGGCCGTCGGCGAGCGGGTGCGTCGGGCCAGGGACGGCGAACGTTCCGCCAGTCGATTCTCCTGCCTTGCGCATCCGTTCGAGAAAGTCGCGGGGTGGCCCGGAACGCTTGCCGCCCCACGGACTCGGACGGGAGAAGTACCGCTCGAGTGCAGCGCCGCGGTCATCGGCGGAATTGACGTTCAGGACGGCCGAGTCTTCCTCGTCGTCTAGTTCGGCGGTGTCCCACATGGTGCGGAAGGTCTCGTGGGTGACGATGTCTGCTCCCGTTTCGTACCGGAGCCGGATCGCGCCGCCGAAGTGGTCGGGATGGGAGTGCGTGATGACAACAGTGTGGACGTCGTTGACCTTGTACCCGGCACGGCCGAGCCGGTCGCCGAGCGCGTCCCACGATTCCTCACCGGGAAGACCGGGGTCGACAACCGTGAGGCCCCGTTCGTCTTCGAGCAGGTAGCAGTTGACGTGTCCCAGCCCCGGCAAGTTGATTGGTAGCTGGCTGCGGAGAACGCCCGGGGCGACCTCGGTGATCTCGGTCGACGCGTCCTCCTGCTCCTGCTTGGGCGACCGGACAGGCACCGAGGCGCCGCCATGTTGGTGGTCGTGTTTGTGGCCCTGGTGTGGCTGCTCACTCATCGCGTTGTTTCCGATCGGACTGCGGCTCGGTCACCGCTACGAGGCTCATGATGGCGCGTGGCGCCTCCGGGCTTCCGATTGGAGGCCGGCATCGCGCGCCGCGGCCTCTCGCCGTCGGTTCGAATTAGACAGGGGAACCGTTGACCAGGATTTCTGCTCGATCGGAGAAGAACGCCAGGTGGCCCTCGATCTCCTGAGCTCCCTCATTGGGCTGCTCGTAGCTCCATGCAATGGCGTCGTGAGTCCGGCCACCGGCTTCGATGGTCCAGTACGACGCATCGCCTTTGAACGGGCAGTGTGTGCTCAATTCCAGGGCGCGGACATCAGCCACCAGGTCGGCCTTCGGCAGGTAATACGCGATCGGTAGGCCGGTCTCGTCCAGCACGACCGGTCGCTGCGCGCTCGCCACCAGCTCGCCGTCGAGACGAACCTCGACGTGGAGGTCCTCGGCGTGGGTGCTGATCGTGTGTCCTTGCGTCATGGTCAATGCAACGGGTGACGGCGCCTCGGTATTCCGGTAACCAACTTCTTCGAACTCGCGGCCGGCGACTTCACCGACCGGACCGGACGATTCTCACGACGCGGAAAGCTCAGTAAGCGCACATCGATCTGGCCGGCGTGTGCTCCTGTGGTGGGTAAAAAATGGTGACGACTGTCGCCAGTCGGTGGTGACCTCGTGTGTGGGGGCGTGTGTGTGTGTGTGGCGTATCGAGTGTCAGGGGGCCACGTTGCTGAAGACGACGCAGCCGGGTGCGCCGTACATGCCTGAGTGCATATACGACAGCCCGCCGCCGTTGGTGTTCATCGGCAACGATCCGCCGGGCGCGGTGTTGCGCTCCCACACGAAGTCGCCCGCCTCGCCGCGTTCGCAGAACCCCAGGTCTTCCAACCCGTAGAGCGGGAGGTGCGCGAAAGCGTCGTAGACCATCAAGTGATCGACATCGTCGGTGGTGATCTCAGCACGTACACCGGCGTGGTCGGGAAGTCCTTCGCTCGCTCGGCCGAGGTGACGATGAGCGCACCGCCACCATCGGTGACAAGGCAGCATTCGAGGAGGTGGAACGGGTAGGCAATCATCCGCGACGACAGCACGTCGTCGACGGTGATCGGGTCTCGGAACGTTGCCCGAGGATTCATCTCGGCCCACTCGCGTTGCACGACGGCGACATTGGCCATTTGCCCGTGCGTGAGCCCGCCTTCTTGCATGTGGCGGAGTACGGGGAGACCAAACATCGTCGGCGGCCCGGTGACGCCGAAGGGCCGTTCGAACTGCCCCGACATTGCGCTGGTGAACGATTGCGGTGCTTTGCCGACGCGTGACTTGCCGCTTTCGGCGTGGGTGATCAGCACCGTCGTGCACAGGCCGGCCGCGCTGGATGAGCAGCTGGCTGTTGCGCGTGCCCTCCCAAAAATGCTGCGTCTCGGGGGTGGGCCGGGGCATTAGCCGCTTCGTTCGATCGACCGTCGGAGTCATGTCCGAACCTTGGCAGGCAGGCGGAGGCGCAGGGCTACCGGCGGTGCAAGCAGTGTCCACGGCGTCTACTGCGGACGGAGTACATCCCAAGCCTGCAACGGGACGATGCGCGACCAGGTGGCCGTCATTCACGATGGAACCATGATCGAAGTCACCAACCT
>JBLIMF010000062.1:0-13182 GCA_047638615.1 Gammaproteobacteria bacterium | reverse complement strand
GAACGGTGCACCGCTGGCTTGACGTCGTGGTAATGCTGCTGCTGGTCGCCGCAGCGTTTCAGCCGGTTCTCGATGTGGACAGTACGGCGCGCCTGTTGCTCTGCGGTATTGCGTTCGTGATGTTCTTTATCTGGTTGAACTCTGACTTTGCTGAAAAGGCGATCAGCAAGAAAAACAAGCAGCAGGTCAAGAAAGCTCGGCAGGAGCGGTTGGCGCGTCCGCAGAGCAAAGAGGTCGGCAAGAAAGCTGGTCGGGTTGTGGGCAACGGGGTAAATGCGGCAAAGCGGATGAACAAGAAGCGCAAGGAAGCTGGGCCGAAGAGCCCACAAAGCGAAGTGATTGGCAAGAAGGCTGGTCGGGTTGTGGGCAACGGGGTAAATGCGGCAAAGCGGATGAACAAGAAGCGCAAGGAAGCTGATCACGAGTGACGCGGGTCGTGGAGCGTTCGCACTCTCGGCGACGATTATCCTGGCGGGATGACTTTTGAACCGCCTGCTCCTGATCTGGCCAGGATTATCGCTGCCTGGGACGAGTTCGAAGCCGGCGAACAACAGCCTGGCCGCGTGCTGGCGAATATGAAGACTGCAGGTCTTGCGCATGTGCTCGCGGAACTGGTCGAGCAGGGTTGGAAGCCGTCCCATTGAAGAGCCCCGCGACCGGTATGCGTGCCGGCGGTGCGCAACGCGATCGCGTCCCCCGCCCTCCTGCATTTACTGAACACTTCACCACGCCATGGGAGCTTGGCTCCTCTTGGTCGGTTGACGAGTTGGTTGCTCCGGTGCCGCAACGGTCTGGGCCGATGTTGCCGACCTTTCCAGACGCCAAGCTCTCGGCTGTGCTGTGCCTGCTCACTGACGGACCTCTGGGGGCCGAAGTGTTATTGACGCGGCGCTCGATGGAGATGCGCAACCACAAGGGCGAGATTAGCTTCCCGGGTGGTCGTGTCGACCCAGGTGAGACGGCAATCGAGGCTGCTGTTCGCGAGGCACAGGAAGAGGTCGGGCTCGACCCCGCTGTATCGACGATTGTCGGCGAGCTCGAACATCTGAGCACCATCGTTTCGAAGAGCTACATCGTGCCAGTGGTGGCCCGACTCGATGCCGGCGAACGGCCGCATCTCGAGCCGCAGACCATGGAAGCCGATCGAGTGATGTGGACGCCGATCAGCGAACTCACCAAACCATCGACGTATCGCCTGGAGCGTTGGGGCAACCTGCCGCTCGACCGGCCCTTACACTTTTTTGAGCTTGACGACGAGACAATTTGGGGTGCCACCGGTCGGATGCTGTTCGATCTGATCACGCTGCCCAAATAGTGACGCATGGGGTCAGGCTTTTTTGGCAAATATCTGGTGGTCAAGCACCCCAGCCGCCGGAGAAATCGAAGAACTGACCGGTCTGGAATCGGTTCTTTCCATCGATGAGCGGAGCGGTCACGTGCGCCAACTCCTCCGTCGTGCCGAGGCGTCGCAGAGGCGTTTGCGCTTCAATCTTTGCGCGTCGCTCAGGATCGTCGGCGCCGGTCGCCTTGATGAACCCGGGAAAGTCCATGAAGTTCGTGCCCACAGCGTTGACCTGGATCCCGGCGCGGGCCATCTCAAGGCCGACTGCTCGGACGATGCCATTCGCTCCGGCCCGGGTGCCGCCGTAGATCGAGGTGATTGGGTCGGGACGAGCGCCCGTCGACGATGTGAACACGACGACTTGGCCCTGACCGGCAGCCTTCATCGGTGTGAGGACGGCCTGGAGTCCGTGAAACACCATGTCGAGGTTGGTCAGCTTGATTTTCTCCCACTGCTCGGTCGTCATGTCGAGAAACTTGCCGGTGATGATTGCGCCAGTCACGAGACATGCAGAGTCGAGCCGGCCGAACCGTTCGAGGGCAGCCTGCACCGCTGCTTGGTTGCCGGCTGCCGTGGTCAGGTCGACGTCGGTGATTGTCTCGACTGCGGCACCGTGGGATTCGAGGTCAGGGACGAGCTCGGAGAATGGCGTTTCAGCGGTGCCCATCCGGCCGCCCTCGTCGGCGCCGTGGAGAACGAGATCGAAGCCTCGGTGAGCCAGAGTACGAGCGAGCGCCGGGCCGACGTAGCCGGTGGCCATAGTGAGCAGTGCAACGGGGCGAGTCATCCGTCGATCGTGGCAGAGCCGGGCTTCGTTGTGCGCACTGGCAATGAGCTGCGAAAGGGGCCTGACCCCATTCGTGAACCCGGTCGTGACCCCATTCGTGACCCCATTCGTGAACCCGGTCAGCGCCGCATCAGGTTGGCAGTTTGCTGGACGTTGCAGCGCCCAGGAGTGCAAAGCCGATCGCAACGACGAACACCAGGGTGAACCCGCCGGTGACATCGGCAATCAAACCGCCGAGCTGCGGCGACGTGACCTGTGCAATGCCGAACGCAAAGGTTGCCGCCGCGAAGCTCGGGCCAAACGCTTCGGGGCTCGTGTTCCGGACGACGTAACCAATGATGACCGATGGCAGCCCACCAAACATCAGGCCGATCACCACCGAGCTCGCTGCAACCACGCCGACAACGCCGGTCAGGACCCCGGCGAGTGCCGTAGCAAATAGTATGTACCCGGTGACGAGCGTTCGTCGCTCGCCGAATCGGCCGGCGATCACGCCCATCATGACACCGCCGAGAACTGCTCCGATTCCAACAAGGGTGAACATCGTCGAGGCGCGGCCCTCGCTGAATCCGGCATCGTCTTCCAGTCGCGACGTCAGGAATGAGATGGCGATGAGGTAGCTGAATCCGTAGGTGACGTAGGCGCCAGTGATCGGAATCCAACCGGGCATCTGGCGCAGAACGCCGAAGCCAGCACCGCTGACGCTTCGGCCACTGGGCGCGTTCTGGCGGTGACGCAGAAAGAGGACGATTGCAATGACAATTACGATGCCGACCGCGAGGTCGATTCGGTAGACGTCACGCCAGGCGGAATCGCCCGAGCGGTCGCGCGCAACTCGGGCCAGTTGGCCGGTGACCACAATGCCGAGGCCGACGCCGCCACCGATTGCGCCGACGGCCAGGCCGCGTCGATGCGGACTGACGGCTGCTGCCGCGATGGCGGGCGACGGAACCCAGATCAGAGCGCCACCGAACCCCATCGAGAAGAGTGCGATGCTCAAGACGAACACGTTCGGAGCAACGCCAGCCAACGCGATGCCGCCGAGCGAGAACGCGAACCCACTCCGCAATACGGTGAGGAGCGGGAAGCGGGTAGTCAGCGACGCGACCACGAAGGTGCCGACCAGGTAGGCGAGCACGTTGGTGGTGCCAAGTAATCCAGCGACCGTGTTGGAGTGGTCGAGGTCGTTGCGAATCGCTGGCAGCAGGACGCTGTAGGTGAATCGCCCGAAGGCCTGAGCAACCACGGCGCCGAGGCCGACCAATACAACAGCGACCCAGCCGCTGGCGATGCGCATCAGTTCAGCTTTGCGAATCGGCGAGGGCGGCGAGCCGGTCCCACATGCCAACTACGTTGGAGCGCGTGGTTGCACGCGCTCCGATCGAGATCCGGAGAACCGATCGCCCATCGAGCACCGTTCGGGTGAACAGCCCGAGGCCCGAGGCGTTTGCTGCGTTGATCAAGGCGTCGGTCGCTGCATCACCATTGGTATGTGCAACGCACAACAGGTTCAGTGGGTGCGGTGCGACGATGTCGAGCAGTTCGTGGGCCGCAACCCAACCGGCGAGTTCCTGCGTGAGCGCAACGTGGTCGCGGAGCATGGTTTGGATCGGGGCCACACCTTCGGTCCGCAACGCAAACCACAGCTTGAGTGCACGGAACCGCCGTCCGAGTGGCACTCCCCAATCGCGGTAGTCGATGGCGCTGCCGGACTGCGCGGCTTCTGATGCGAGGTACGGCGGGAGAATGCTGAGTGCCCCAATCAATGCCGAGCGGTTGGCGGTCCAGAACAAGTTGCAATCGAAATTGATCCCCATCCACTTGTGCGGATTGGTGGTGTACGAGTCAGCAAGGTCAAGGCCGTTATTCACCCACCGATGCTCGGGAGCGAGTGCCGCGATGCCCGACATCGCGGCGTCGACGTGCAGCCAGATGTTGTGGTGCTGTGCGACCACAGCGATTGCTGGTGTTGGGTCGAACGCCATCGAGGAGGTCGTGCCGTGCGAGGTGACGACGAAGAACGGTGTGAGCCCTGCCGCGAGGTCGGCAGCCACCATGTCGGCAAAGGCATCAGATCGCATGGCGAATTCGTCGTCGGTCGGTACGACGCGCACGCGGTCGGTGCCGATACCAGCGATGCGGAACCCCTTCTCGATACTCGAATGCGCCTGGGCGGTGCAGTATCCAACAAGGTGCGTGGTGTCGCCGGTGGCGTTGACTTCGCCACCGGTGGCTTTCCAGCGGGCAGCGAGCATAGCGATCAGCGTCGACTCGCTCGCCGTGCCTTGAATCGCTCCGCCGCCGCGTTCGCTCGTGGATCGGAATCGGTCAGGGAGCCCGAGTAGATCATGCATCCAATCGAGCATCAGCGTTTCGAGCTCGGTTGCTGCCGGTGACGTGGCCCACGCCATGACGTTGATGCCGAGTCCGGCCGACATGAGCTCGCCGAGTATCGACGGATAACTGATATTCGATGGGAACCATGCGAAGAAGTCTGGGTGCTGCCACTGAGTGAGCCCTGGAACGATGATCTGCTCCAGGTCGGCCATCACAGCGTCGAACGATTCGGGCTCGGTGGGCGGATGCTCGGGCAACTGTGCCCGAATATCGCCAGGCTTGGTCTCTGGGAAGACGCGCTGATCGGCTACACCGCGTTCGAGAAACTCGGCGATCCAATCGACCATGTCGTGGCCGTGCTTGCGGAACTCATCCGGCGTCATGGCTGCAGAGTAGGACCCCACGTCAATTCCGATTGCCTTGGGGCAGCCCAACGGATGACACACGTCGTTCCAGGGTCCGCCTCACAGTTGAGTCGTGTGATCCCTCTGGCGGACACGTAACTGGGGGTGGCCAGACAACATGGCGTCCATGCCTGATACCCCTGTCGTCACCGACTTCTCTCCAACGGCGGCTCGAACAGCCCAACGCATCGACAGCCTCGATGTGATCCGCGGCGTTGCAGCGCTTGGCATCTTGCTGATGAACGCAGTGTCGTTTGCGCTCCCGGATGCCGCCTACCTGAACCTAGAGCAAGCTGGGAACGAGACACTGCTCGATACGGCGATCGGAGTGGCTGGTCGGATTTTGGTCGACCAAAAGATGATGGCGCTCTTCTCGCTGCTCTTCGGTGTGGGCGTCGTGATTTTTGCTGACCGGGCTGAGGCGAAAGGCCGTCGATCGGTCTGGTTGAGCCTCTGGCGGAACCTCCTGTTGTTGATCGTCGGTGTCGCCCACACGATCCTGTGGGAGGGTGACGTGTTGGTGGTGTATGCGTTGTGTGCTCCGATTGTTCTGCTGCTTCGCAAGCTGCCGGTGGCGTGGCTGTTCGGCATCGGCCTCATGGTGGCAAATGCGTCCGCTGTCCTTTCGCTCATGGTCAACTCGTCGATCGAGGACGCTGATCTTGGTGGGGTCTGGTTCATCGGAGGCGAACTGTCAGATGGCGTCGGCGGCTTGTTTCTCTTTGACGGATTCGGCCGGGCCCTCGGGCTGATGCTGATCGGAGTCGGCTTGTTCCGGCTTGGTTTCGTGCAGGGAAATGCGAGCCAGGCGACCTATTTGCGTGTTGCGGTGTGGGGCTTCGGGATTGGCGTGCCGCTGTCGACAGCTGGCCTGTTGATGAACACGTCCACCGACTGGGCCGGGTCGTCGGCATTCTCGGGCCATGCGATCTCGACGTTCGGAACGGTTCCGATGGCGTTTGGTTACCTGTCGCTCATTGTGCTGTGGGCCGGCCGGAATTTGGGAGGGTTCCGTGCACGATTCCAGGCAGTCGGCCGGATGGCGCTCACGAATTACCTCACTCAGACGATCATCGGCGTTGCCGTCTTTACGATCGCGCTCGGCAGCATCGACGTCTCACGCACGTTCGTGCTGGTGTTCGTCATTGCGGTCTGGATGTTGCAGCTGGCGTGGTCGCCGTGGTGGCTCGCTCGGTTCCGCTTCGGCCCGTTCGAGTGGGCGTGGCGCAGCGCTACCTATCGGTCACGCCAACCATTGCGCCGATGACGTCAGCCGTTGCGTTTGCGGCCGCTGCGGATGACGTTGCCGAACACTATTGCGAGGCCGCCCACGACGGCGAGCAAGATGAGCCCCTGGCGCCAGCCGCCGCGTTCTTCGCTGCCGCAACCCGGCCGTTCGAGCACGCCGACGCACGACGTGAGGTCGCGATCCTCGGGGAAGAAATCGTTGGTGGTGACCGGGGGGCGCGTGGTGTCGAGGTCAGCGGGAACGTCGGTTGAATCCGGCAGTGTTTCAGCGGGTGGCGTTTCGACGACTGGCGCATCGATCGCCTGTACCGATGCTGACGCAAATACGAAGAGCACCGCGATGAGCGCGCACAATGTCCGACTGAACTTCTCGTTCACGCCTGGGCGGCTGGATGGTGCCACTGCTCTACGATTCACATTCTTGAGTCAATCGCAACAGACCCCCCGTGCCACCGTCCTGGTCGTCGACTTCGGCGCCCAATACGCCCAGCTGATCGCTCGCCGGGTTCGTGAGCTCCACGTGTTCTCCGAGATCGTCAGCCATCGACTGAGCGCAGGCGAGATGGCAGCGAAGAACCCTGCCGCCATCATTCTGTCTGGTGGGCCAAAGAGCGTGCACGTCGAGGGTGCTCCTTCGCTCGACCCGGCTGTGTACGACCTCGGCGTACCCATTTTTGGCATCTGTTACGGCGCACAATTAATTGCGCAGCAGCTCGGCGGCACCGTCGGTCGCGGCATGAGCGGCGAGTACGGCCGAGCCGAGTTGCAGAGGCTCGGCGATTCGCTCATTCTTCCCGACGTGGCGCCGGCCCGCCACGAATGCTGGATGAGCCACTTCGATGGCATCACGGAGGCTCCCGACGGTTTCGTCGTCACGGCGTCGTCACCGGGCGCACCGGTTGCCGTACTGGAGAACGACGAGCGCAGGATTTACGGCGTCCAGTTCCACCCCGAGGTCAACCATTCTCCCTATGGTCTTGCAGCGATGGAGCGCTTCCTCCACGAGCGTGCCGGGATCGCACCCGATTGGAAGATGTCGTCGGTCGTCGAGGAGCAGGTAGCGCTGATCCGTGAACGTGTCGGCGATGCTCGTGTCATCTGCGGTTTGTCCGGTGGAGTCGACTCCTCGGTCGCCGCGGCGCTTGTGCACAAGGCTGTTGGCTCTCAGCTGACCTGCGTCTACGTCGACACTGGCTTGATGCGCAAGGACGAGAGCGCACAGGTCGTCGAGACCTTCCGTCGCAACCTCGGCATCGAGCTGATTCATGCCGACGAAGGCCCGTCTTTTTTTGCAGCATTGGCTGGGCTGACCGAGCCCGAATCGAAGCGCAAGGCCATCGGTGAGCGGTTCATTCGGGTTTTTGAGAAGCACACCGGAGGCATCACCGAAGCAAGGTTCCTCGTCCAGGGAACGCTGTATCCCGACCTCATCGAGTCGGGCGGTGCCGACGGAACGGCTGCCGTCATCAAGAGTCATCACAACGTCGGTGGTCTGCCTGACGACATGGAGCTCGAGTTGATTGAGCCACTGCGCGACCTCTTCAAAGACGAGGTCCGTGCGCTCGGAACCGAGCTGGGCTTGCCCGAGGAAATGGTCTGGCGTCAACCATTCCCCGGCCCGGGCCTTGGCGTCCGGATCATCGGTGAGGTCACGCCCGAGCGCGTCGCACTGCTCCAGGAGGCCGACGCAATCGTTCGCGAAGAGCTGAAAGCCGCTGGCCTGGAGCGCGAGATCTGGCAGAGCTACGCTGCGCTTCTCGCCGACGTTCGCTCCGTCGGCGTGATGGGTGACGAACGCACCTACGGCAACCCCATCATCATCCGGGCAGTCACGAGTGAAGATGCGATGACCGCCGACTGGGCACGCATCCCCTACGAGACGCTCGAAGTGATGAGTCAGCGCATTATCAACGAAGTCGACGGGGTCAACCGCGTGGCCTACGACATTACGAGCAAGCCGCCTGGCACCATTGAATGGGAGTGAGAAGCGGCTCCGCCACTTCGAACTCCCATTTCCAACGTGCGACGCCCCACTTTCCACGTGCCCAATGCTCGGGGTGACCGAACGCATTCAGTGAACTTTCGTTCAGTTTTCGCAACATGATCGTCATATTCGCTAGAGTTCGCACCGTTCTATGAAGCAGCTATTCCGAGTTCTTCCCATTGCCGTGGCCACAGCCTTGCTGCTGCCTGCGTTCACTCCGACAGTTTCATATGCCAGCCCGGTCGATGCCCAGCGAGGACGCGTCGAGGACATCGTTGACGAGCTCGAACGGCTCGAAGAAAATGCCCGCCGTATTGGTGAGGAGTACGTGCTCGCCGTTGACGCAAAGGCTGAGCTTGATACCGAAATCGTCGAAGCAGAAGCTCGTGTCGCAGCGAAGGAAAATGAAATCGGCGAGCTGCGCGGTGACCTCGGCGAGATGGCCATTCGATCGTTCGTTGGCGCCGGGTCCACGCCCCTCGGACCGCTGTTCGAAGACACCGCCGACCTCAACGCCATCATGCAACGCGATGAACTCGCTCGCGTCGCCCTCAGTACCGGTACCGTCACGACTGACGAACTCAATGCCATTGTTGCCGACCTCGAAGAGGAACGCGCCGATCTTGGTCGCAAGCGCACACAGGCTGAGCAGCTCACCAAAGATCTCGCTGACGCACAAGTCCAGACCGACGGACTCACTGCTGAATACACGCAAGCTCGAGCCGACGCCGAAGCCAAGCTTGGCCAGGTCGTCCAAGAAGAAGAAGACCGCCGGGCTCGAGAAGCTGCTGCGCGGGTCCGGGCCGAATACGAAGCGCAAGTCGCTGCGGCGAACAACAGCAACTCTGGTGGGTCTTCGACGCCCGCTTCGAGTGGTGGCAATACAACGACTGCACCAGCCAGCGGCGGTGATAACAGCAACGCAGGGAATGGCTCGACGACCGCCGCTACTCCCGAGCCGACGGTTGCAACGCCTCCTGCTGTTTCCTCTCGTGCAGGCGTTGCCGTCAATGCGGCGCTCGGCCAGCAGGGGGTGCCGTATCGCTACGCCACCGCGAGCCCAGGCGTGTCGTTCGATTGCTCTGGACTCACCAAATACGCCTGGGCACAGGCTGGCGTCTACCTGCCGCACCAGTCACGTGCACAGTACGCGTCGATCCCGCACGTGAGCAAGGGTGCTGCGCAGCCGGGTGACTTGATCTTTTTCTACAGCCCGATCAGCCACGTCAGCGTGTACCTCGGCAATGGCCAGCAAGTCCATGCGCCGAATACGGGCAGCGTCGTCAACATTGCGTCGGTGAACTGGAACAAGGTCGTCGGCGTCGGCCGTCCTGGCTGAACGACGCCAGGTCACTCGATCGCTGCGTTACCCCCGCATCGCCCCGCACCTGGTTGGAGCTCCCCGCCCCTTCTGTTGCGTGAGCGATAGCTGCGTCTGTTGCAGCACTGGGTCAAACAGGAATCGGCTCGCCTGGCTCGTGTGAGCTGAAGCAGCGTGGATTTCCGGATTCGCTTACATGAAGAGCTGGGGTTGGGAGGCCTGAGCGCGCTGCCGGTTGCAGCGGGTCGTCAGCCGGCCGATACGTTCAGGTGGTGACCGAGATCGCTGGAATCAATGTGCCCCGGGTGACCGATTGGCTCGTGGCCAATATCGCGGGCTCCGAGGCCCCCTTTCGGTTCGACATCATCGTGGGTGGCCGGTCGAACCTGACGTTCACGGTTACCGATGCCAACGACCGCAAGTACGTACTGCGCCGCCCACCGACGGGCTCCGTGCTCGCCACGGCGCACGACATGGAGCGAGAGCACCGCATCATTTCCGCAATCGGCCAGACCAATGTGCCGGTGCCCGAAACGTTGGGCGTCTGTCGCGACGTCGAAGTGACCGGTGCGCCGTTCTATGTGATGAGCCACGTCGCCGGCGTCGTGCTCGACTCGCAGGAACAGGCAGAGGAGCACACCACCCCCGAGCAACGGCGCGTCGCAAGTGAGCATCTGATCGATGTGCTCGCTGACCTCCACTCGGTCGACATCGATGCCATCGGGCTCGGCGACCTGGCGCGTCGCGAGGGGTACGTCGAACGGCAGGTCAAGCGGTGGACCACGCAGTGGGAGAAGTCGAAGACGCGTGACCTACCAGCAGTCGACGAAGTCGCACGCCGCCTCGCCGCGAACCTGCCAACTCAGGTCGGCGTCTCGATTGCTCACGGCGACTACCGGTTCGGCAACGTGCTGATCGACGGCGATCGAGTGACTGGCGTGCTCGACTGGGAACTCTGCACACTCGGCGATCCGCTCGCTGACGTCGGCTATCTCGGCGTGTACTGGACCGACCCGGGCACCGACGAAGGCCGACACAACGACCCATCAGGCCTCGACGGGTTCCCCACCTACTCAGCCATGCTCGAGCGTTATGCCAACCGCACTGGCCGCGACCTGAACAACATCAACTATTATCGAGCGTTCTCCTCATGGCGCCTCGCAGTAATCTCCGAAGGCGTCTTCGCCCGGTATTCACAGGGGGCGATGGGCGACCAAGATGTCGATCAGGAAACACTCGACAACTTCCGCGAAGGCCCAGAACTCCTGTCTGCTGCGGCACTCGAACTCCTCGACAAGAACTGAGCACACAATGACCGAAGCAACTCCCACCCTTCCTGCCGACGCCAAGCCGATTCGTTCGGGCGTGCTGGCCGGCTGGACGCCTGGCGAGTTCAGTGCCGCCGAGATGAGCTTCCCCACGTACCGGCGAGGCAGCGGCCCAGCGGTGCTGGTGATCCATGAGATACCCGGAATCACCCCGACGGTTGCACAGTTCGCGAACGACGTCGTCGAGCGCGGATTCACTGTGGTGATGCCGTCGCTCGTCGGTACGCCGGAGAAGGCGCCGTCGCAGATCTACCTGGCGCAGTCGATGATGAAAATCTGCATCGCAAAAGAGTTCACGACGATGGCGATGAACAAGACATCACCGGTCATCGCCTGGCTCCGTGCACTTGCTCGCAACGTCCACAACGAGGTCGGTGGGCCGGGGGTGGGCGCCGTTGGCATGTGCTTCTCGGGCGGCTTCGCACTCGGGATGATGGTCGACGACATCATGCTCGCGCCGGTGCTCGCACAACCCTCGATGCCGTTCGCTGTGGGCAAGAGGGAGCGGGGCGCAAACCTCAACCTGTCGCCTGACGACGAGGCTGCGATTATTCAGCGAGCGCAAGACGGCTGCCAGGTACTCGGTCTCCGCTTCGCCGGCGACAAGCTGGTCGGGGATCGATTCGCAACGCTTCGGAAGAAGCTTGGCGACGCGTTCATCGCGATCGAGCTGCCGAGTACGGCCAAGAGTGATCACTCGACGCTCACCGAACAACGCGACGAGGCGAGTGTCCAGCGTGTCCTCGATTTCTTCGCCGACAAGCTGCTCTGAGACAGAGTTGCGAAAGGGGCCTGACCCCATGCGCAACTATGCGCAACTATGCGGCTTCGGCGATCTGTTTGGCGGCCTTGTAGTTGGCCTTGCCGTTGGGTGCGCGTGGAATCTGGTCGACAAACACGATCGTCTTCGGTGCTTTGAAGCCGGCGAGGTCGCGTTTGACCGATGCAATGATCGTGGCGGCCTCGACGGATGCGCTTGGGATGAGTGACACAACGGCGGTCACGGCGTTTCCGAACTTCTCATCGGGGATGCCGACGACGAGGCAGTCGAGAACGCCCTCGACACGCTTCACTGCTTCTTCGACCTCTTCGGGGAAGACCTTTTCGCCACCGGTGTTGATCACCTGGCTGCCGCGTCCGAGTAGCACGAGCGTGCCGTCAGCGTCGACAGTGGCGAAGTCGCCGGGGAACGAGTAGCGCTCGCCGTTGATGACGCGGAACGTTCGGGCTGATTTGTCTGGATCTTTAAAATAGCCGAGTGGCACGTTGCCGCCAGCAGCGACCATGCCGACTTCGCCGGAACCTGGCACAACCTCTTCGTCGTGCTCATTGAAGACCTTGGCGAGCGGGCCCTTCGTGAACTTGGCCGTCTCGGTTGGCATTCCCTTGGCCGTGATCTGGGTGCCCATCGATCCTTCGGTGGACCCCATTGCGTCGATCAGGATGACCTGCTCGATACGGTCGATGAGATCCTGCTTGACCTCGGTGGTCCACATGACACCAGATGAGTTCATCATCTTGATCGATGACATGTCGTACGTCGAGCCATCGGGCTTGCCTTCGTCGAGCGCTTTGATCAGAGGTTTGGCAAAACTGTCACCAACAATGGTGAGCCCGTTGACGCCGTGCCGCTCGACGGTTTCGAGCACCTCATGTGCCTGCAGGCTGCGTGCGGTGAGGTTGACGATGTGGGCTCCGCCGAGCATCGGAATGAACCACCCGAGCCAACAGCCAGTGCCGTGCATCACGGGGGCACAGGGGATCGACGTGTATTGCCCGCCCGCATCGGTGAGCTGCTTGACCATCGGTGCCATCTGGTCGGCCGACTCTGGCAACTCCATCCCGAGGAGCGGATAACCCGAAGCGGTGAGGCCACCTGTGGACCCGCCGACTGCGTACATGACGCCCTTCGGCATGCCGGTGGTGCCTCCGGTGTAGAGCATGTACATGTCGTCTTCGCGGCGCTCAATCCGCTCCATCGGTTCGTTGGCAGCGATGACGTCGTCGTATGCCTGTGTACCCGGAACGTCGACTCGTTTCTCGCCTTCGAGCAGATCGTCGACGACGATCAGTAGCTTGAGGTTCGGCAGCCGGTCCACCACCCGAGCAACGCGGTCAGCGAGGGAGGCATGGAAGACGATTGCTTCTGAGTCGGAGTTGTCGAGGAGGTACCAGAGTTCTTCGTCGAGGTATCGATAGTTGACGTTGATCGCGACGCCACGCATTTTGAAGACGCCGTAGTGAGTCTCCATGTATTCGTTCGAGTTGTACATGAACAGCCCGACCTTCGAATCAGGTCCGAGCCCAGCAGCGGTGAACGCCTGTGCCATCCGTGCGCCTCGGTCGTCATACTCAGCCCACGTCCGAGTCGTGTCACCGGTCGTGATGGCGGGGGCGTCGGGAATGACGTCAGCGATCGATTCCCAGACGG
>JBLIMF010000061.1:0-13406 GCA_047638615.1 Gammaproteobacteria bacterium | reverse complement strand
CGCACGATGTGCTGGCCGTACGGCTCGAGACCGACGGCGACACGTTTACCGGCAACTTACTTGGGCCGAACTGCCGCGGCGCTGAGAAAGTTCGCCGACTCCGCGAGTGGCTCGACGAGCATCACGGCGGCCGAGCGAACGTGCACGTCACGGCGTATGGCGACTCCACCGGCGACCGAGAACTCCTCCTTGACTCCGACGAGGCCTTTTACGTCGGTTCGGGCTCGCCCGCCTGGCTTCCCGCCACCAGTCGCTAGACGATCGACCCGTTTACCCGTTTACCCGTTTACCCGTTTACCCGTTGTCGGTGGAGGGATGCCGGGGGCAGGGGGTGATCGGGGAGCAGTGCCTTTGGCCGCTACCGTCGTGCCGTGATCTCCGGCATCATTGGCACAGCGCGGCCCAAACAGTGGTTGAAGAATGTTCTCGTCTTCGCCGCGCCCGGCGCCGCCGGTGTACTGAATCAGGGGCGACCGTTTGGGTTGACGTTGCTCGCATTCGTGTCGTTCTGCCTTGCGTCAGCGGGCGTCTACTTCCTCAATGATCTCATCGATGTCGAAGCCGATCGGAAGCATCCGAAGAAGCAGCTCCGCCCAATCGCTGCTGGCGATGTCCCGCTCAACGTGGCGCGGGTGGCATGCATTGCCATCCCCGCTGCTGCGCTCGGCGTTGCTGCGCTCACCGGGCGCTGGCAGACCGTGGCGATCGTCGGCGTCTACCTGGTTGTCAATATCGCCTACAACTTTGGCATCAAGCGGATCCCGGTAGTCGACCTCGTTGCCGTGGCATCCGGCTTCGTCTTGCGGGCAGCAGCGGGCGCAGTCGCTGTGGACGTGCCGATGTCACGTTGGTTCGTTCTGTGCATCACCTTCGGCTCGCTGTTCATCGTCGTTGGGAAGCGCTACGCCGAACTCAACGAGCTGGGCAAGGGCTCCGGCACTCGGGCAACACTTGATTCGTACTCAGTTGGCTACCTCCGCATTCTGCTGTCGGTGAGCTGTGGGGCAGCGTTGCTCAGCTACTGCGTGTGGGCGTTCGAGACCAGTGAGGCCGGTGCCGCTGCGTCGGATTCATCGTTCGACTTCCCGTTTTACGAGCTCTCGATCGTGCCGATGTTGACGGCGCTCTTCCGTTATCTCCTCGTGCTCGAACAGGGCGGGGGCGGTGCCCCGGAGGAAGTGTTTGCTAAAGACCGCGTCCTGCAGATCCTTGGGCTCTGTTGGATCATCATCTACGGGGTTGCGGTCTACGCTGGGTGACCAAATGGAGGACTCGTCGGACATGCCACTAATTGAACGCCCAACGATCGATGCGGTGTTGGCCCAGGTTGCCAACGTGCAGGGTTGGATGACGCCTGGACAGGCCTTGACGCTGTACGACAGAGCTGTTCGTTGTCCGAATGACAGTCAGATCGTTGAAATTGGGTCGTTCCAAGGCAGATCAACCATCGTTCTGGCGTTGGCAGCTGCGCCGTCAATCGAGGTGATTGCGATCGACCCGCACGCCGGCAACGACCGGGGGCCTCAAGAGATCGACGGCTACGCGGATGAAGCCGATAGCGATCATGCGATCTTCAACCAGAACCTCGCTGATGCAGGAGTGAAGGAGCGTGTCCGCCATCTCCGAATGTTTTCCAACGACGCGCACGAAGAAGTTACCGGCGACATTGGTCTGCTCTATGTTGACGGTGCTCACCGGTACGCCCCAGCACGCGCCGACATTGCGTCGTGGGGCGGGCGTGTCGCTGACGGCGGGACGCTGTTGATTCACGATTCGTTCTCATCGATCGGCGTCACGATGGCCATTTTGCACGAGCTCGTCGTCGGTTCAAAATTTCGTTATATCGGTCGCTCCCGTTCAATGACGATCTATCGAGCAGACCTCACCGGTGGTGCTGGTTCGCGGATGAAGAACGCTGCTCGACAGCTCGCACAGTTGCCTTGGTTCGCAAAGAACGTCACGCTCAAGGTATTGCTTTCCGCTGGACTCGGCAAGATTCTCACCAAGCTCGGCCGCACAGTTCCCGCTTGGCCGTACTGACTCACTGATGGGCGTTCGTCAGATTCTCACCGGCTGGGGCCGGACCTCCGCGACGTCGGGTACGGTCGAGTTGTTGCGTAGCGAAGAACTCGCCGAGGTAATAGCTGGAACGCCCTGTGGCCCGCGAGGCGCTATCGCTCGTGGACTCGGTCGCGCCTACGGCGACTCGGCACAGAACGGTGGTGGAACGGTTATTCGTCTGCAACCGTCTGTAAATCCAGTGTGGATCGACACCGATGCCGGTACCGCAACGGTGGATGCCGGCGTCAGTTTCGATGAGTTGCTCCGTCGAATTGTTCCACACGGATTCTTCGTGCCGGTTACTCCAGGCACCCGATTTGTCACCGTTGGCGGTGCCATCGCCAGCGATGTCCACGGTAAGGGACACCACACCGACCTCACTTTCGGTCACCACGTGGCAGCTCTGGATATCGTGCTGGCCGATGGGTCCGAACGGACGATTCGCCCATCCACAGACCCTGAGCTGTTCTGGGCCACAATCGGTGGGATGGGCTTGACCGGCGTGGTCACTCGGGCGACGTTCTCCCTCTTGCGAATCGAGACGAATCGATGTCTGGTCAAGACCCAGCGCTTGCCCGACCTTGACAGGTTGATTGACGTGATGAGTGACGGCGACGCCGACCACCGCTACTCAGTTGCATGGGTCGACCTTGCTACGAAGGGGCCACGGGTGGGCCGGGCGATTCTCGAGCAAGGTGACCACGCGACGCTCGATGACCTCGCCGAACACGCCCCGAAAGCGTTGCGCGACCCGCTCCGCTTTGCTCCCGGATCACCGATGCCGGTACCGCCCGTTCCGAACGTCATGAACCGGCTCGCGGTGCGCTCCTTCAACGAGTTGTGGTTTCGTAAGGCCCCCACGCACCACGTCGGCACCCCGACGCTCACGAGCTTCTTCCATCCACTCGATGGGGTTGGTGGCTGGAATCGGTTGTACGGAGCGCACGGATTCTTGCAGTACCAGTTCGTCGTGCCCTTTGAGGCTGTTGACACGCTGCGCGAGATCGTTGATCGCGTCGTGGCTAACGGCAATGCCAGCGTCATCTCGGTGCTCAAGCGTTTCGGTGCGGAGAGCGGTGGCTTCTTGAGCTTTCCCAAGCCCGGCTGGACGCTCACCTTTGACCTCGCTGCAGGTGTGCCCGGGCTTGGTCCCTTCCTCGCTGAACTCGATCGGCTTGTCGTGGATGCCGGTGGCCGCCATTACCTCGCGAAGGATGCCCACACCACCCCCGAGATCATTCGTGCCGGCTACCCGCGCCTCGATGTTTGGAAAGCAATCCGCCGGAACGTCGACCCTGACGGTCGATGGGCGAGCGACCAGGCGCGCCGACTCGACCTTCTCTGAATCTCTCGACAGGACCTCTCATGAACAATGCCATTCACCAACCTCAAACGATTGTCGCCCTCGGTGGAAGCAGCGATATTGCACGCGCGATCATCGTTGCCCTCGACTCAGCATCGCTGCGCACCGTTGTGCTCGGATGTCGCAACGTAGACACGGCAGACGTCGCTGGCCTCCAAGCTCAACTGAGCGGTGCATCGGTCACCGCACGCCATTTCGATGCGACCGATCATGCCGGACATGCTGACTGGATTGCTGGCGTTGCATCCGATCACGGTGACCTCGACATCGTCGTTCAGGCCTTCGGCCAACTGGGCGTCGACGCCGCCGACGATCCCGTCGCAGCCGCCAAGCTGGTCGACGTCAACTACGCGGGCGCCGTCAGCTCCGGGCTGGCGGTTGCTGATCATCTGCGTACACAGGGGCACGGCGTGCTGGTGTCGTTGTCGAGCGTCGCCGGCGTCCGGACGCGGGCATCTAACTTCGTATACGGCTCGACCAAGGCCGGCCTCGATGCATTCACCACCGGGCTCGGCCATGCCCTGCATGGATCTGGTGCTCGGGTGATGACCGTGCGACCCGGCATGGTGCGCACGTCGATGACCGAAGGGATGGACGATGCACCCTTCACAGTCGATGCAGCGGACGTTGCTGCTGCCACGGTGAGTGGATTGCGCAAGAAGAAGGCCATCGTCTGGGCACCGGCAAAGTTGCGGGGTGTTTTTGGTCTGCTCCGATTCGCCCCCGACTTCGTCTGGCGCAAACTCGACACGTGATCGTTCCTGACGCGACGGCAGCTCGTCAGACAGAGCTACAGGCCAACGCCGACCGACTCCGAGCCCTCGGTATCGACCGCGTCGAGAGTTTTGCCTGGCGCGATCTCGACGACGCCGAGGCGGGTGGATCCGAACTCCATGCTGACGAGATCTTCAGCCGGTGGGCTGCCGTCGGCATCGTCGTCGTGCATCGGACGTCGACCTATCGCACCCAAACTTTTGAGCGAAACGGCTACGTCGTTGTGCAGCGAGGAGGGCGATATGACGTCTTTGCTCGGGTGATCGCACACCAGATGTGGCGTCGCCTGGCGCGGCGACGCTCATCGAGCACGGCGACGATCGAGATCTGGAATGGGGTGCCCTGGTTCGGCCCGCTCTGGGCGCCGCAACGGCGAGTGGTGTGGATGCATCACGTGCATCGCGACATGTGGGCAGACGTGCTGCCCAGGCCGTTCGACGCTGCCGGGCGCTTCCTCGAGACTCGATTCGCACCGATGTTCTACAGGAGGAGCACATTCGCCACCTTGTCGGAGTCATCTGCTGACGAAATCGAGCGAATCGGTATCGATCGAGCACGGCTAGCCGTCATCCCTCCGGGCGTTCATGAGCGATACACGCCAGACGAGAGCGTGCGGAGTACCCACCCCACAGTCGTGATCGTCGGACGTCTGGCACCGGTCAAGCGGCAACGCCTCGCACTTGCCGCGCTGGCCGCGGCGCGGTGCCAAGTACCGGACCTGAAGGTCCGGCTCATTGGGGACGGCCCTGACCGACCGCTGATTGAGGCCTGGATCGAGGAGCATCACGCACAGGACTGGGTCACGCTGAGCGGACGTGTCAGCGATGATGGACTTGTGCAGGCCTACCGGTCGGCATGGATCGTCGTCAGCGCCTCATACGCAGAAGGCTGGGGCATGTCGCTGACCGAGGGGGCTGCGTGCGCAACACCGTGTGTCGCCACCGACATTGCTGGGCATCGTGGCGCAGCCGTCGACGGCGTTACCGGCCTACTCGTTGCCAATACCGCTGACCTCGGCCCAGCTATTGCCGATCTCCTCGGACAGCATGATCGGCGGCATGCGATGGCGCGTGCTGCAACCGACCACGCTGCAGGGTTGTCGTGGACGGCTGTGGCAACTCGTCAGCTTGACGTGCTCTGTGCCGAAGTGGCCTCGGCTGCTGCGCGATAGGCCCGGCGGCGACGGCGCAAACTGAACAGGTCTGCCAGGCCCCAGTAAGTGACCAGCTTGAAGGCTTCCAACACGATGCCGCTGTGCATCTTCGATGTTCCTGCCACGCGATCGCGGAATTGAATGGGAATCTCGACCACGCTCAATCCCTTGCGGACGGTGCGGTAGGTCATCTCCACCTGAAACCCGTAACCGCCCGCCTGGATGCCCTCGAGGTTGATCGCTCGCAGCGTATCTGCGCGATACACCCGGAATCCCGCGGTGGCGTCGTTGATTGCCAGGCCGAGCATGATGGCGGCGTATCGGTTGCCCCAGCGCGAGAGCCAGGTGCGCCGTTGCGGCCACCCGATCACTGATCCGCCCGGCACATAGCGCGAACCGATGACAAGGTTGATGCCGCGCTCGGCCACCGCAAGCATCGTCGGCAGCACGGCGGGGTCGTGTGACATGTCGGCATCGATTTCGACCACGGCGTCATAGCCGGCGGCGAGCGCCAATCGAAAGGCATGGAGGTAGGCGTCGCCAAGACCCCGTTTCTCGTTCCGCTCGACAATTTCAATGCGCTCGCCGGCAGCGATCCGTTTGTGCACGAGCAGTCGGGTGTCGTCAGTCGACGCGTCGTCGACCACCATGATGTCAGTGTCCGGCACGTGTCGCTGGATCTCGTCGAGCACGGTGGAGATGTTCGCCGCCTCGTTGTGCGTCGGCACGATGATCAAGGTGCGCATGAGGCCCTCAGGTTACCCAGGGTGAGCGCCGGGTGAGGCGGTCGGCGACTCGCCGGGTGTCGGCCATTCTGATGTCGGGTCCTGCAACGCGTCATTAGCGGGTGTCCACACGGAAAGAAGTACGTGGGTGCTGACGGCGGCGACCACCATCCAGGTGACGGGTCCAGCCCACGTAAAGTGGAGTGGCCAATCTGGTCCGTTGGCGTAGTCGTAGCGCCACTCCAGGGCAATAACCAGGCCGCTAACGCCAGCCCACCCGACGCACACAACCGCGGCTGCCACCATTCGGGCCAGCCGGCCCCGGCGGGCAACGAGCACGATCAGCGACACCGCGGCCGACGTCAACGCAGCAAGTGGTCCCCCGACCAGTACAAAGCCCACCGCTGTCGTAACAGCAGTAGCAGCCAGCGTTGCAGGTGTCAGTGTCGGCGCCGCTCGCGGCCAGTCTCCATCGGTGGCAACTCGATCCAACGGTCCGCGATTGCGTCTGATCCAGCCCACCGCGATCAATACCAAGATGGCGAGCGCGGCGATGGCCGAGGTTCCCAGTCCGACGTTGATGGACCGCTGCGGCGTCCAGCGGAGTTCGAGCGAACGGTCAGCAGGCCCTGCCTGCAGCAGCCAGCCGTTCGCATAGCCATCCACGAGGCGCGGAGTGCCGAGGTCGACGCCGTCAACGGACGCCGTCCAGCCGAGGTTGTGACTCTGGGGCAGCATCAGCACCGTCGTGTCGTCGGTGGGCGTCACGACGGCGTCGATGGCCGTCGCTGTAGCCCGGGTGATGCTGACAATCGCATCCGATGAGGGCGATGCGGCGCGCTGTGTTGTGTCGAGTACGAGACGATCAAAATCGAATCCGCTCAAACTGCCGTCTGTCGCGACGAGACGGTGCTGTCCAGCGGTCAGGCCCAACGTCGCGCCGCTGGCGTTGACTGCGCTGGGGCACAAGGTGACGTCCAGCAACCCGTCGACCTCACCAGCCACCTCGACAGTGAGCGGTTCGCCGTTTAGTGAGATCAAGTCGGAGCGACACCCGGTGCTCAGCATCCGCGCCGTCCGCAAGGGCGACGCCGAGGTGGTGGGGCCGAACGAAACCTCGGCAATCCCGACGGGGAGCATCCGCTCAACACCCGAGTAGTACTCGGGCACGGTCTCTCCTGACACGACATTGAGTGTGATGGTGGTGTTCGAAGCGGTGAAGGTTGGAACGGGGATGGTCACCGTCGACAGGCCGGACTCCGAAGTGGCCATTGGTACTGTGACCTCGAAGCTGGTCGCTCCATCGGTGACCGTGAGTGACTGGGGGACGGCGTGTTTACCATCGCTCCGCCACGTGATCGTCAACTCGTCGGCTGCAACGGGCGTCTGTTGTGTAATGGTCAAGGTTGCGCCGAGGCTGCCGTCGAACGGCGTCTGCCACGCAGTGGTCACGTCGCCGTCAACTGCGGCATCGCCGCGGCTCGCCGCGCTGCCTGAAAGGCGCACCGAAGCCGTGGCTGTCGCGCGCTGACCGGCCTCGGAAGCAATGAGTGCCGAAGTAAGTACATCGTCGTTTGCTGTTGCTGAGAGCCGTGCCTGGCCGGTCAGAACGAACGAACGATCGAGTGGCAGGTCGAAAAGTCGGTCGATGACCGGCTCGGGAGCCTGCCGGTTGGGCGTCGATGGGTCGATGCGCTGCCGCGTCAGCACGTAGGTGAGCGGGTCACGGGCGGCGATACCGAGCGCGGCAGCGACGGGCAATCGAACCGTTCGGTCGTCAACGACGACGGAACCGTCCGGTCGGACGGGACTCACTTCGGCAAATCCGACGCCGGGCCGGCCAACGTAGGAGGCGAGGTCGCCGAGGTTGTCGGAGAGCACCTCAATCTCAAGTTGCCTGGTCAGCCCGCCTACGCCAGCAGCTGAAAGGTCGAGGACCTGTCCGCTGCCAGTCCGTGATGACTCATTCAGTTCGAACTCCGACGCTCCCGTATCGGTGCGGACATTGATACGCGTGATGACTCGATCGTTGGCCCCAACCTGGGGTTGCAGCAGTCGAAGCAGGTCGAGGTCCTCTGGCGCAACGAAGTCGACAACCCAGCGGACGCCAACGCTGTTCTCGGCGATACCGGCGCGCCAGGCCGTCGAGGGGTCTCCATCGATGGCGAAACCGGGCGCATCCTCCGCGGTGTAGATAATGCGGCCGCCGTACGAACTGGCCGCCACATTCGCCACGTTGGCCAAATGGACGGCAACGGTCTGGTCAGTCAGTTCCGCCGTGTCGTCCGGAAACAGATCGAGCCGGCTGTCGTTGGGGTCATCGTCGAACGTCAGTACATCAGCGGCTTCCAGCCCACCAAGATTCGATCCGATCGACGACCATCGGTGGCCCTGCTTCCGATTCGTGTCGGTGACAACCCACCAGGGGCTCACTGCGGCTGTGAGCACCTCATTGTCCAGGCTTGCCGCATACACGATCGGCCGGTCAGGGTCGATCAGGCCGGCTGCAGCGACGTCGACGATGCCGTCCCCGTTGCCTGCCAAAATCATCAGGCTCGAGGCGCTACGCACCGACAGGCCCGAGAGTTTGTTCGCCTCGTCCAGCTCGAATGCGGCGGTGATTGGGTACTCGTCTGCAGCGTCCTCGCGAGCGAGTGTGATTTCGTCGATGAGCTGGATTCGGGTGACGTCAGTGGTGAGCGGGCCAGCGTGGTCAGGAAGCCCAAGCACTGACGTCACATCGCTCCAGAGCGGCCCCGGGCGCGCCAGCCGATATCGCTCGTGTTGAAGGTCGTTGCGGATGACAATGGTCTCGACATCGAGCAGCACTGCAATTGGCTCGAGGGTCGCTGGTTCGAACCAGCCCTCGGCGAGTCGGCGGTCGAAGGCATTGAGGAGGTCGGCGGTGCCAGCGCTTCCCTGAGGAATCAATTCTCGGTAGAGCACCGACCGGTCGGTGAGGCCGGGCAGGACCGGGTCGACCGTGCCACCCCATCGATAGTCGGCAAAGTCAGCGCCGGGAATTGCAAAAATCCGACCGCCGGGGCTGTCCTCGCCGGAACCGGCGGAGTCACTTGAGTTCAGATACGCAGCAAGATCGATGGTTGCAGCGGGCAGGGTCTCCGGGCGAAGCAAGGACGCCGAGGCAGCGCTGCCCGTGAACCAGGGCAGGAGGTTGACGAAGACGGCGCAGATGGCGAACGCCGGGAGCATCGGTGCGGTGCGCTGCAGGATGATGGCGGGCCGAGCCGCAAGCCACCGATGCGCGGCTTCAACGCCTGCACCGAGCCCGCATGCCAGCGCGAGCAGTAAGAGTGGGGCGGCCCGCGGCGTGGAACGCAGTGCAGCCCCGGCCGTCGAATTCGTTGCGAAACGTTCGAACAACACGCCGTACCAGGTCGAGTTCCCGAGGGGCGCTGCGCCGACGCTGAGCACGAGCCCGACAAGGAGGAGGATCATCATTGCAGCGCGCCCGCGGAACGGGGCGAAGAGCCCGAGGATCGACACACCGGCCAAACCGAAGCTCACGAACATCACAACGGGGCTGTTGAAGTATGGGAATGCTGGTCCAACCCACGGGTCGAGTCGATCACCGCCATAGAAAAACCAGTAGCCGAGCCCGCGCAGGATTTCCTGAGGGGCGCTTGCCGAGGCCACAGTCTGGTAGCTCTCAGTGAAGTTCAGAATCGGGAGCCCGTACGTTCCCTGGACTCGAAGCCCTGCGATCCACCAGGCCGATATCGCTGCACAGAGCACACCAATTCGTCCGGCAGCGGCGAGCACTGACCGAGTTGCAACGCGGCGACTGGCTGCGTCGGCAACTAACCAAATCACTGGGCCAAGACCAACGAAGAGCAGGGAGGTGGCGTTCACGCTGCCGACCAGCGCCACAACCAAGGCGAACTGCGCTGCCCGGAACCAGGATCGATCCCGAGCGGCACGTGCCGCCAACAAGATGAGCCAGGGAAGCGCAGCCCAGGGGAACAGGATGGCAGACAGCCGAGCCAAGTAGCTCAACAGATAAGGGCTGAAGCCGTAGCCGACGGCAGCGATCAGCGACGCGGCGACGGTCCAGCCAAGCCAGCGCAGAAGGCGGAACGTGCCGAAGGCAGCAGCAAAAACTACAAGGGCCCACAGCAACCGTTGCGCGGCCCAGCCTGGCACTCCGACTGCATCGAGCATCCAGTAGTACGGCCCGAGCGGAAAGAGGTACCCGATGTTTTGATGAGGGACTGTTCCTGCACCAACTGAGGGGTCCCACATGAATCGTGCGCTGGACAGCAGCCGACCCGGATCGAGTGTGAGATATGATTTGGTGTCGGCACTCACCTTCCCGCTGGACGTGAACAACATCGGGACGACTGTGGCCATCGCGAGTGCCAGGCCGGCTGTTTGGTCGGGCCTCTCTGAGATCTGATGTCGTATGCGCCCAAAGAGGGCAACTACAGCAACAATCATCGCTCTAGAAGGTACAGCCAGCTAATGTCCGAAATCAATGTTGGCCCACACAGACACGAACTCCGGCGACCAAGGCGCAACGCGATGCCTGAGCGTCGTCGTGCCGTGCTACGACGAGGAATCCACGGTGCTGGCTTTGCTCGACAAGGTGCTGGCGTCACCATGGGTCACCGAGGTGATCGTTGTCGACGACGGTTCCACCGACGGTACGCAGGCACAGCTTTCTCAGGTCATCGATTCCCGGGTCAAAATTGTTAACCACGCCGTCAACAACGGTAAAGGTGCGGCGCTTCGAACCGGCTTCTCGATGGCCACCGCTGACTTCGTGATCGTGCAAGACGCTGACCTCGAATACGATCCTGCCGAGTTCGGCGACTTGATGCGGCCGCTGGTGTCAGGGTTGGCTGACGTCGTTTACGGAACGCGGTTCATGTCGAACCGCCCACACCGCGTCCTGTATTTCTGGCACAGTCTCGGCAATCGTGGCCTCACGCTCCTGTCAAACATGTTTACCGATCTCAACCTGACGGACATGGAGACGTGCTACAAGGCGTTCCGGCGCGACGTGATCCAGTCCATCGTGATTGAAGAGGATCGGTTCGGTTTCGAGCCTGAAATTACTGCGAAGGTGGCGCGTCTCGGCGTTCCCATCTTCGAAGTCGGCATCTCCTACAACGGACGAACCTACGAGGACGGCAAGAAGATCGGATGGAGGGACGGCATCCGCGCCGTGTGGTGCATCCTCAAGTACTCACCTGTTGGCCACCGCTTACGTCGCGTCTCTGTCCAGGCGGACTGAATGATCGAGCAACGCCGCTTCAGGCTGTCGTTCTGGATGATTGTCGGCGTTGCCGGACTCTGGCGGGTGTTCTACGTGTTCGCATCGAAGGACAGCGACCCTCTGGTCGGTGACCAGATCTACTATTCAGCGCAGGCGTCGATGATCGCTAACGGCGAGTGGTTTGCCGATCCATTTCGGGCAGGCGCGTATGCCGCTGACCACGCGCCGTTGACGTCGTTGTCATTGGCTCCGGTCTCGTGGTCAGACACCAATGCGGTGATGCCGCAACGACTCCTCACTGCGGTGTACGGCACCGCCGTCGTGATCGGGATTGGCGCCCTTGCGCGATGGCTCTTCGACCGTCGCATTGCGCTCATAGCGACGGCGCTGGCAGGGGTCTACGCCAACCTGTGGATGAACGATGCCCTGGTGATGTCGGAGACGCTGGCCGCTGCCGGAGTTGTTGGCGTTCTGCTCTCCGCCTACATCTATGACGAGGGACGACGCCTTGACCAAGCGCTGGTGCTTGGTGTGGTCATCGGCGCCGCTGGCTTGGCGCGTGCGGAACTGCTGCTTCTCGGGCCAATGTTGGCGCTCCCCATGATCATGTTCGGTCGGCGCGACCATCGGATTCCCACGTCGCGTCGCCTTGGCCACCTCGCCATCGCCGGAGCAACAGCGGTGCTGCTTGTCAGCCCGTGGGTGATCAGGAATCAGATACGGTTCGAGGAACCAACCACGATTTCGACCCAGGACGGGCTGCTGTTGCTTGGCACGAACTGCCCGCCTGCGTACGAAGGTGACGGCCGGGGTTTTTGGCATCTGTCCTGTATGGAATTGGTCAACGTCGCAGACGAGGTAGACCAGTCGGAGCGCTCGGCCGCCTACCGCGACTTCGCCCTCGACTACCTGGCTGACAACGTCGACGAACTCCCAGGTGTGGTCGCTGCCCGATTGGGCCGTGGGCTCAGCGTCTGGCAGACCGACGCGATGAGCTCCTTGAACGAGGGCGAAGGACGCGAGCGGTGGGCGAGCCAGTTGGGACTCTGGCAGTTCTGGTTGCTCACACCGATCGCCGCCTACGGTCTTTGGCGTTGGCCCAGTCGGCAGGCCCGCTGGCCGCTCGTGGTAGCCGGCTCGCTCGCAGTCATCATGATCGCGATGTTCTACGGCATTCCGAGGTTCCGAATCTCGGCGGAAGTCGGGATTGTGATCTGCGCAGCGGTGGCTCTCGATCAGGGCTGGCGTCGGGCAACTATGAAGATCGACTGACCAAATGGCACACGAAGTCGAGATTCGATCCACCGTACGACCGGAACAATGAAGCGATCGAACAGTTGCACCGTGGTCTCGTTGGATGGTTCTTGGCGGAGAAGTCTTACGCAGATGAGCCAGAAGAACCAGCCGGGCAGATTCGCGTAACGCCGTTCGACGACGTCGAACCCGTTCGCCTCGATCAGTTCGATGAGTGGCTTGAGTCGGTAGCGGCGGTGGTGCCCCAGAGCCTTATCGAACGGGCTGTAGAGCAGCATGAACGCCGGGACCCAGATGATCAGGTGGCCATCGGGTTGCAGCCGATGATGGATGGTCTCGAGCGTGCCGATCTCGTCATCGATGTGTTCAAAGACGTTGATCATCACCGCAGCGTCAAAGCCGACCTTTTCGACGTTGTCCGCAACACCAACAATCACATCGACGTTCTCGTCGTCTGCGAACCGCTCGGTGAGGGTCGCACTGCTGTCGGTGCCAGGCTCAACGGCACAGACCGTGCACAACTTGGCGAACGATTCGGTGAAGGTGCCGTGCCCGGCGCCGATTTCAAGTAACGACGTGCCGAGGTAAGGGGTGCAAAGATCGACAATCCAGTTGCGATAGTTGAGCGCGTTGTCGAGGGACTCGAGCGACGACGACAGCACCTGGTCGACAGCGTGCTGATCGTTGGACATGAGCCGCAGGCTAACACCCGGCTTCAGGTCGGCTTCAGGTCGGCTTCAGGTCGGCTTCAGGTCGGCTTCAGGTCGGCTTCAGGTCGGCTTCAGGTCGGCTTCAGGTCGGCTTCAGGTCCATGGCCTGGAGCTCTGCATCGAGCCA
>JBLIMF010000060.1:0-13566 GCA_047638615.1 Gammaproteobacteria bacterium | reverse complement strand
CCGGAGCCTTCTTCGCTACAGCCTTGTTGGAGGCCATCAGATCACTTTTTCTTGCCGTTGAGGGCCTGCTTCAGCGTCGAGCTGGCACTGAACTTCATGGCGGTCGAAGCACTGATCTTCACAGGCTCGCCCGTCTGCGGATTGCGACCCTCACGGGCAGCGCGCTGCGTCGTGCTGAAGTTACCGAAGCCAGGCCACGTGACCTTGTCACCCGACTTCGTGGCCGAGACGACGTGGTCGAAGAATGCGCCGAGCGTACGCTCGGCGTCCGCCTTCGAAACGCCTGCTGCCTCGGCGACTGCGTCGATCATTTCTGCCTTGGTTGCCATGGTGTTCCTCTTTCGAATGGTTGAGTTGACTTGTTCACCCCAACGCCGAAACGTCGGGTCTGAATCCGCAATTTTCCTGCGGAACTACAACTATGTCACTTGGCTCGGTCGATTTCGGCAAGCACCAAACACATTGCATATGCAATGATCGAATACGCCGGAGCCATGCGCCGCCTGTGTCGCTGACGTTTCAGGCCGAAGAACACCTGGTCAAAGGGTCCGTCGACATCCACCACTCCGTCGAGAAGTCGAGCTACACATGTTTTGTTGAGTATGAACAAACGATCGCATCCAGCCGTTCTAGGCATCCACTGAGGAGTGACGATGACCGACCTGCTTCCTTCCGCTGACGCTGCCACACCGGCACCTCGTCCCCTCGGAACCGGGGTGGTGGCCGTCATATCGTCGGCGAAAGCCCGGCTCGTCATCGACACGTCCGTGCTGATTGCTGACCCGGCCTGCGTCCTCGAATTCACCGAGGCCGACATCATCGTCCCGCTCACCGTTATCGAGGAACTCGATGGCCTCAAGAGCCGCAGCGACGACGTCGGGCGCTCGGCACGAACGGCGCTCCGCACGCTCGAAGAGCTCCGTGTGACCCATGGCGGGTCACTTGCCCAGCCGGTGCCAACCGGAGCACCTGGAGCGACTCTACAAATCGAGATCAACAACATCCGTAAGCACTTGTTGATCGAGCACGGCCTCGATCCGAAGATTCCCGACAACCGGATTATCGGAGCGGCAATCGGTCAGTCCGACTTCGGTCCAACCACAATGATCAGCAACGATGCAGCACTGCGCATCAAGGCCGCCCATCTCGGCGTTTCAGCTGCCGAGCACACCCTCGCTCGGCGCAATGACGATCATCATGCCATCGGATGGACCACCATTGATGCGAGCCGCGAGGCAATCGATTCCCTTTATGCCGCAGGAGGTATCGCTGTCGAGTCCGTCTCCCCAGGCTTAGAGATTGCAGAGAACAAGTTTGCCGTACTTCAAGCAGGGTCCCAGTCAGCTCTTGTCCGCGCCGTCGGCGACGAAATGGTCCTCCTTCCTCATTCGGCGCCCGAGCCGTGGGGGCTCCGGCCACGCAATAAGGAACAGCGATTCGCGCTCGAACTGCTCCTCGACCCGGAAATCAAAGTGATTGCGCTCGACGGCCGGGCTGGCACCGGAAAAACACTGCTCGCGATAGCTGCAGGCCTGGAACAGGTCGTCGAAAAGCGTCGCTACGAGCGGCTCGCTGTCTACCGACCCCTTGTACCCGTTGGACGCGCCGATGTCGGTTTCCTGCCCGGCGGCCTCGACGAGAAACTCGATCCCTGGATGGCCGCTATCCATGATGCCGTCGCCGCGCTCACCGAAATGGGCAGCAGCCATGACGCTGGCAACCTCGTCGCCGAACTCACCGAACGCGGACAATTGTCGCTTGAGTCGGTGACCTTCCTCAGGGGCCGTTCACTGCAGCGACAAATTGTGCTGATCGACGAAGCCCAGAACCTCGAACCCACCACGCTCCGAACAATCCTGACCCGGGTCGGCGAAGGCACCAAGGTGATCTTCACCGGGGACACCAGTCAGATCGACGCGCCCTATCTCGGCGAAACCAACAATGCGCTCAGTGTCTTAGTATCAACTTTCAGCGGACAGCGCTGCTTCGGACACATCACGCTGACAGCGTGCGAGCGTAGCGACGTCGCCAGCCTCGCTGCCGAACTGCTCTGACGCCGGCCGCACTCGCCCAGCCGTGTCGTCCGCACTGCTGAAAGGAGTGCCCGTCCCGCCTCCCTTTCCCTGTTGTCCCCCTGCAGGGATAACCAATATGAAAAACTTTCATCCAGCCGTCATGTAGCTTCGAACACTTAGTGATAAATGCAAGTTACTCATGAAGGAGCTGTCGTGCTGCGACTCAATACGTTCTCGGAGACGATCGAGTACCCGGACGATTGGCGTGATTTGGCTAACTGCCGTGGCGACACCAAACTCTTCTTCCCGCCCAAGGCTGAGCGCCCCCAAGCACGCGACCGGCGCGAAGCCAAGGCGAGCCGCCTCTGCACCGACTGCGTCGTCCACGACGCCTGCCAGCAGTTCGCACGCAACAACCACGAATATGGTTTTTGGGCGAGCGAATCCGAAGAAAAACGCCATCTAGCCGGCTACACGGTGGCCGCCCCGATCGGGGTGCGGACACGCCTCGCTCGCGAAGCCAGCTAAGACCCCGCCGCGCACTGCAGCGCATCTGTTGTGACAGCCGATGCCTACAGTGGCGTCTGTGCCGCTCCCCCGATTCGCTGTCGTTGACGTCGAGACCTCAGGTCTCTCCGACCAACGTCACCGCATCCTGCAGCTCGGCGTCGTCGTTATCGAGGCAGACGGAACGGTGGTCGAGCAATGGTCCACCCTTGTCCGGTTGCAGTGGCCCCTCCAGAGCGTCGGGCCAACACATATCCACGGCCTCACCCGCCCGATGCTCCGGGGTGCACCAACACTCTCGAAGGCTCTCGACCGCTTGGCGCCCTTGCTCGACGACGCAATCTTCACGGCGCACAATGCACAGTTCGACGCAGGATTCATCGTCCACGCAGCGCGCCGCCGTACCGACTTCGAACTCGGCCCCCGGCTCTGTACGTTGCGGATGTCGCGCCAATTAGACCCAGACCGTCATTTGTCACATCGCCTCATCGATGTCACTGAGCGCTACAGCGTCGACCTCACCGCGCCTCACGATGCGTTGGCTGACGCAACGGCCACCGCCGCCGTCCTCCCCCACTTGCTCGCCGCTCATCAGATCGTCGAGCCCGAACAGCTCGCCCCGTTCTTTGTGCAGCCCAAGCGCCCTCAGTAGCGGGCGAGCATTCGGCCGGCCAGGTCGGCGGCCTGCTGCGCTGCATCCTTCGGCGAGCACACCACCACGTCCGGTCCAAGCCTGATCAGCAATCTTGCCAACCAACGTTGGTTGGCAACGGGGACATCAACCTCGATCCAGTTCTTGGGCCGGCGCAGCCGCGTGACCTCGCCGACCGGATAACGATCGAGAATCCACTGAGCAGCCGGCGCCAACCGAAGCGTGGCGGACGGCAAGGCAGCATCGGCAAAGAAGCCGGGCGGCCCGGCCACTGGATCATCCGTCGGAACGACTCGCCCCGTTCGGGAAACACTGTCGATCCGATCAACCCGGAAGGTCCGTCGCTCGTTCGACTTCGCGTCGTCAGCAACGACATACCAGTTCCCCGCATCGACGAACACGTGGCGCGGCACAATGACCCGCTCGGCCCGCTCGTCGCGAGCCGGCGAGTAATACAGCATCGTTAACTCGGCTGCAACCGCAACCGCGTCGACCACTTCGTCGGTCACCTCCGGCCGCGACATGTCGATCGCTACGCCGCCAGTGTCGTCAAAACCCACCGCTTCGATACCGGCATCCGTCAGCGCTCTCGCCAGCTTGTCGAGCGCTCGCCCCAGCGGACCAGAACGATCGGCACCCGGCAACTCCATCGCAGCACGCGCCGACGCAAGGAGTGAGAAACCTTCCGGCGCCGTCAAGCGCAACGGCCGAGTAAACAGTCTGGGGACACCGACGAAGACCAGTCCGTCATCGACGAAGACGTCGATCATCTCATCAACGAAAGGAGGGAGGCCACACATTGCCACCAATTCCAAGTCCTGTTGGACCTGCTCGGGAGTCAGATCGAACCTCGTGGCAACGACGCTCAGGGGGACCTCGCCCTGTTCCATCAGCCATGGGAGCATCACCAAAAGGCGACTCAGCCGGTCTTCAGCATTGCGGGGGCCCGTCATGAGGCAGCCTCAACGACGCCAGTCAACCAGTCGATGATCTGATCACGGATCTCGGGTGGGGAAACGACGGCTGCATGATCCAACAGACCGATCAACCAGGACCGAAATGCGTCGACATTGGAAGCAGGAACTTCCACATTGATCGAGCCATCAGCATGGCGTTCAAGCACTCGCGCTGAACCGACCTCGCGCTCAATGGCGTCAGCACGGGTCGCGCCGATCCACACGACGGCGAGGAGGCCATCCGTCGGCCCGTGACCAATCTGCTTCGGGTCAGCCGGGAACGCATCGCGCGGGTCGAACGAAGCCGGCCGAATAAAGGTGCCGGTTGACCCGACCTCGATCGCATCGATGCCGCCATCGAATCGATCGACCCGGAACGTCCGCTGCTCATCGCGGTCGTGGTCATGGCCAACGACGTACCAAAAGCCGCCGCGCAGCAGCAAGCCCCACGGGTCGAGCCGCCGGCGGTCACCTCGGTACACGAACACGAGCGTCGATCTGTTGGCGACCGCCGATCGGATCAGCGGTAGCTCGGGCCGTTGGGGCAGCACCGCCGACACCGCCGCGTCGTTGCCTGCCGATGTGCCACCAAGCTTCCACAAAGCGTCTCGGCCAGCTGAGGTATTTGTGCGAACAGCAGCAACAGCGACTTGGAGTGCCCGGGTCTCGTCGGCATCAAGTTCGAGATCAGCGAGCTCGTACGTTGCGCGGTCGATGCGATACGTCGCATGGTCATCGAAGCGCGCCGACTCGATCGGTACGCCGATGTCACGCAACGCTGCCTTGTCACGCTCGAACGCGGCACGTCGCGCCCGCTCGGCATCGGGGTACTGACCAGCGAGTGCCCCAGTGATTTGAACGAGCGTGAGCGGCCGTTCCGACTCGAGCAGCAGGGCGAGCAGGTTCGTGAGTCGTTCAACCCGGTCGACGCGATTCGCTCCCATGAACAACGGTCAGTCTTCGATGGCGGAACGAATTGCCTCAACAACTTCGGTGGCGCTCGCGCCGGGTGTGAGGATCTTTGCGATGCCGGCCGCGGAAAGTTCATCGACGTCGTGGTTGGGAACAATGCCACCAACGACGACGGGGATGTCGACGCCGCGCTCACGCAACTTCTGGACGACCATCGGTGCCAGCGTCATATGCGCGCCGGACAACATCGACAGGCCAATCGCATCGACGTCTTCGTCGACCGCAGCTGCAGCAACGGTGTCAGGCGTCTGAAAGAGACCGGTATAGATGACTTCGTAACCAGCGTCGCGCAAAATGCGCGCCACGACCTTGACACCACGATCATGACCGTCGAGACCGACCTTCGCAACGAGAACCCGTTCGCCTGCCATCAGTTCACTTCGTTCCGTAGTCGTAAAAACCGCGGCCCGATTTCCGGCCGAGGAGACCGGCTTCGACCATGCGCGACAGCATCGGCGGCGCTGCGTACAGCGGCTCTTTGAACTCGTCGTACATGCTGACTGCGACAGCGAGCGTCGTGTCAAGACCGATCAGGTCAGCGAGGCTGAGCGGACCCATCGGATGGTTACAGCCCTCAACCATGCCGTGGTCGATGTCGACAGCAGTGGCGAACCCTGACTCCATCATGCGGATAGCCGACAGGATGTAGGGGATCAACAATGCGTTGACAACGAAGCCCGCACGGTCCTTGCTCCGGATGACGATTTTGCCGAGCGTGTCTTCAGCGAAGTGATTCGCCGCGTCGACGGTCGCCGTGTCGGTCATCAAGCTCGTGACGAGCTCAACCAGTTTGAGGACCGGCACCGGGTTGAAGAAGTGAATACCGATCACGCTCTCGGGCCGCTGTGTCGCCATGCCGAGCTTCATGATTGGGATCGAACTGGTGTTACTGGCCAGAATCGCGTCATCGGCTTCGACAACTCGGTCGAGCGTCCGAAACACACTGGTCTTCAGCGCCTCGTCTTCGATGACTGCCTCGATGACCATGCGCCGATCAGCCATGTCGGCCAGGTCGGTCGTGAAGGTGAGAAGACCGAGCGCAGCATCTCGCTCGGCTTCGGTCATGCGATCCCGAGCAACGGCTTTGTCGAACGAACCAATCAGCCGATTGCGGCCGCGCTCGGCACCGGCGGCGTCTATCTCGTGCACGACGGTGTCGAGGCCGGCGCGCGCACAGACTTCGGCAATACCGGCGCCCATCTGGCCGCAGCCCACGACGCCCACACGTTGAATATTCGGTCGGGTGTCACTCATTGTCGACACCGTAGCGACGGCACAACAAATCAGCCGGTTCGGACAGACATCAACGAGGCCGACCACCAGCGGTGATCACAGCTGCATTGATTTGGTTTGAAGAAATTCTTCGATGCCGTACGGGCCATTCTCGCGCCCATAGCCAGACTGCTTGTACCCACCGAACGGGGCGGCAATGTTGAAGCTGCCGCCGTTGACATCGACGGCGCCGGTGCGCATCCGACGGGCGACCGACATGGCCCGATCCTGGTCTGCTGACCACACACCGCCGCTCAGGCCGTACAGGCTGTCATTAGCGATCCGCACGGCATCGTCGTCGTCGTCGTACCCGATGATCGACAGCACCGGCCCAAAGATTTCTTCCTGCGCAATGGTCATGTCGTTGGTGACGTTGGCGAACACGGTCGGCTTCACGAAGTAGCCCGTCTCGCGGCCCTCGGGCTTACCCAGGCCACCGGCAGCAACCACAGCGCCCTCGTCAATGCCCTTCTGGATGTATTCCTGCACACGGTCCCACTGAGCCTGGCTGATCAGCGGTCCGAGGTGCATGCCCTCTTCGGCCGGGTCGCCGACCTGTGTGCTGGCAACTGCTGCGGCCGCAATTTCGACCGCCTCGTCATAGCGACTGTTCGGAACGAGCATGCGGGTGTGTGCCGTGCAGGTCTGGCCCGAGTTGAGGAAGCAGGCGAAGACGCCCTTCGGGATCACCTTTGCGAAATCGGCGTCGTCGAGCACGATGTTGGCCGACTTTCCTCCCAGCTCGAGCGCAACGCGTTTGATCGTGTCAGCGGCTGACGCAGCGACCTGCTTGCCGGCTCGCGACGAGCCAGTAAAGCTGACCATGTCAATGCCAGGATGCGCCGAGATGGCCGCTCCGACGGACGTGCCGTTGCCGCTGACAAGATTGAAAACGCCTGCCGGCAGACCGACTTCGTCGATGATTTCAGCGAGGATAAATGCATTGAGGGGCGCAATCTCAGATGGCTTCAACACGATCGTGCAGCCTGCTGCGAGTGCGCCACCGACCTTGCAGATGATCTGGTGCAGCGGGTAGTTCCACGGCGTGATGGCGCCAACGACACCGACCGGCTCTTTGACGACGAGGCTGTTGCCGATCTCTTCTTCGAATTCGAAGCTGTCGAGCAGCGTGGCAAAGGTCGCCATGTTGCCGGCAGGTAGGCCGGCCTGGATCATTGTCGACCAGGTGATTGGCATACCGACCTCACCGGCGATGGTCTGGGCGATCTCAGCCGAGCGGGCCTGCAGCACCTCGTTCAGGCGGACGAGGTACTTCTGGCGTTCTTCAACCGGAGTGTGTGACCACGTGTCAAACGCTGTCCGGGCTGCAGCAACGGCCCGGTCGACGTCGCTGGCAACCCCGTCGGGAACCGAGCCCATGACCTGCTCGGTGGCGGCATTGATGACCTCAATACTGCCGGTCCCGTCGCTGGGGACCCAAGCACCGTCGATGTAGATGTTCTCAAATTTGCGCATTTCGACAGCCTTCCCGAAACGGGTGCCGGCAAACGAAACGAGCTCCGAATTGCGGGGAAGGCCGCACCCCGTTCGCAACTATCGATTCGCGCGGTACCAGTTGATAAGAGCGTTGGTGCCGCTGTCGTGCGCCTCGGGGGTCGGGTCGCCGGTCAATTCGGGTGTGAGCTGATTGGCAAGTTCCTTCCCAAGTTCGACGCCCCACTGGTCATAGCTGTTCACGCCCCAGATTGTGCCCTGCACGTGCACGATGTGTTCGTACAAGGAAATGATCTGGCCGAGCACCGACGGAGTGAGCTGCTCGGCCAGGATCACCGTATTTGGGCGGTCGCCTTCAAAGTTGCGCCACGGTTCGGCTTCGTTGCTCCGTCCGAATGCGAGGGCCTCAGACTGCGCGATCAGGTTCCCCATCAATAGGTCGTGGTGTTCTTGGTAGTCGTGGTGCGGCTTGGCGAACCCGATGAAGTCGACCGGGATCACACGAGTGCCCTGGTGGATCAGTTGATAAAACGCGTGCTGCCCGTTGGTACCTGGCTCACCCCACACGATCGGACCGGTGTTGTAGTCGACACGTTCGCCATTGAGCGTGACCGACTTGCCGTTCGACTCCATGTCGAGCTGTTGGAGGTAGGCCGGCAAGCGTTCCAACTCGTTGGCGTATGGCAGCACGGCCTTAGTGTCGAAGCCAAGGCCATTCGAATACCACACCCCGAGTAGCGCCATCAAGACCGGTGCGTTCTCGCCCAGCGGCGCAGTACGGAAATGCTCGTCGATCGTATGAAACCCGGCGAGGAATTCCCGGAACCGGTCCGGCCCGATGGCGAGCATCAACGACAGCCCGATCGCCGAGTCGACCGAGTAGCGACCGCCGACCCAATCCCAGAAACCGAACATGTTGTTGTCGGTGTCGATCCCGAAGGCCCGCACTCGATCGGCATTCGTCGAGACCGCAACGAAGTGCTCGGTGACCGCGTCTTCACCAAGAGCTCCGGTTAACCACGCACGCGCCGTGTGGGCGTTGCGAAGTGTCTCGGTCGTCCCAAACGTCTTCGAGGCAACGATGAACAGCGTCGAAGCCGGGTCGGCGTCTGCAAGAACACCGGCGATGTCGGCGCCATCGATATTGGAGACAAACGAGCAGCGCAACCGTGAGTGGCGGAATGCGCCAAGCGCCTGCTCTGCCATGGCCGGCCCCAGATCCGACCCGCCAATGCCGATATTGACAATGTGGGTAATCCGGTCATCCGCTCGAATACGGTCAGCAAAAGCAGACATCGAGTCGAGCACGGCGTGCACATCGGGAACCACGTTCTCACCATCGATCATGAAGGTCGATCCGGCTGGCATGCGCAGGGCCGCATGACCTACTGCTCGATCTTCGGCGACATTGATGTGCTCACCCGCGAACATGGCGTCGCGCCGGACCTCGACATCGCGGTCACGTGCCAACTCAAGCAACGCTGCGAGGACGTCGTTGTTGAGGCGGTGCTTCGAGTAGTCGATCCGCAGGTCGCCGGCTTCAACGACGTAGCGAGTCGCCCGACCGGGGTCTGCTCCGAACAGCTCCCGGAGATGTGCGGGGCGGGCGAGATGGGCGAGCGCATCAAGGTTCATGTCGCCAATGTAGAGGCCAACATGCCGCCATGCCCGTGGGCGTCAGCCGGGCAGCTTGGCAGCGGCTGCAGCATCGATAAACAGCGTGGTTCCTGAACGACGAACGTGGCTGACCGGAGTCGACCGATCGCGTTCCAACCATCGGCGCACCATGTCGGCCTTCGACTTGCCGGTCGTAAGAATCAGCCGGCCACGGGCACGGTTTACCGGCTCCGGGGTCAGCGTCATCCGCCCACGACCATTGAAGTCACCGACCATTGCAACATCGTTCTGGCTACTGACGACCGGTGCATCGGCATGCGGGACAGGTGGCCACGATGCTGTGTGGCCATCGGCACCGAGCCCGAGGTGCACGGCGTCGAACCGGTCAGGCAACGTCTCGGCGTAGCGCATGGCCGCCATCGCGAGGTCGTCGCCAGTGACCGCCATTAGCTTCGTCTCGGTCGGCATGAACCACAGCTGGCTTGCGTTGCGGTCTTCGTGGCCATCGGGGGCGACACGTTCGTCCACCTGCCAGACAACCAGACGGTCCCAATCGAGATCCTCGTGCACCAGAGCGGCCAGCATCGATGGCGCGGTCGAGCCACCACTGACTGCAATCGAGGCAGTCCCCCGGCGCCTGATGGCTCCACGGATTCGGACGGCGAGCGACCGGGCGACGTCCCCAGCTGGGTCGTCGGACACACGAACGGAAACCGATCCGTACTTCACGACGTTGACCCGCTGAGACACATTGTCAACCTAGTTCGCCGTTTGGATTCCAAAGACGTCGACAGCTCACTCGAGGCGTACCGTACGCCCGGTGAGTGAGCAGACAGAGCGCAACGGGGTCCGGGTCGGCGTCGCCGCCTTCGTACTGTGGGGCCTGCTCACCATTTATTGGAAGCAGCTCTCTGGGCTCGACGCTGTCGAACTGATTGCCTGGCGTATGTTCACGGCAGCCATCGTGATGGGCATCGTGACGACCGTGCGCGGCACATGGCCCGCGATTGTTATCGCCTTTCGATCGCGGTCGACCGTCACCAGGCTGATGATCGCTGCGCTCCTGCTCACCGCCAACTGGGGCAGCTATGTCTGGGCCGTCATCAACGACCGTGTGATCGAAACTGCGCTCGGCTATTTCATCGCTCCGCTCGGCACGATGGCTATCGGCGTCATCATCTTGGGCGAGCGTGCAAATCGTGCACAAAAGATCGCTTTCGGCCTCGTCACTATTGCTGTCGTGATCTTGACAGTGGGTGCGGGCCAGCCGCCATGGATTTCACTGGTGCTAGCAGCCACCTGGAGCTCCTACGCGCTGAGCAAGCGAAATATGCCGCTCGGGGCCATCGACAGTTTGACTGGCGAGACGTTCGTGCTTGTGCTGCCCGCTGCGGTGGCGCTCATCGTTATCTCCGGGCGCAGCAGCAGCGCGGTCAACACCGCTCTGGCCGCCGATTGGGTCCTGCTCATCGGCACCGGGTTCATCACGGCGGTCCCACTGATGTTGTTTGCATCAGCAGCCAAGGCGATTCCGTTCACCTTGCTGGGACCACTCAACCTGATTGTCCCGGTGATCAACTTTGGCCTCGGTTGGGCGCTCTACAACGAGCCCCTGCCGATCAACCGATTGATCGGATTCACCTTCGTCTGGCTCGCGCTCGTGGTCGTGATGACGGACAGAATTCGCTTCCATCATCGAGTCGCCCAACCACACACTGCGGTCGGCGATGAGCCCGAGGCCGACTCAACCGGTGCGGACCTCATCACCTGATCGAAGGGCGCCAGTATCGTCGATGTGATGCAGCTGTTTCCCCGTCGCGTTTCCACCCTGCTGGGCTTTTTCGTCGTCAGCGCCAGTTTGGTTGGCTGTTTCACGTCGACGGCCGACTTCAAGTCGGATGCCGAGACGTTCATTGCCGAACAGGTCGCAGCCGAGCTTGATGTTGTCTTGAAATCGGTGAACTGTGATTCGCCTCTCGACCAGAGTGTCGGCACCTCCTTCGCGTGCACCGCAATCACCGAAGACGGCGGCGTCTACGAGTTCAACAACGTGATCGACAAACCAGGCGAGTTCACCGTCAACATTTCGCGCCGCCCCTAGCGAATACGGTGCAGTCGCCGATAAACCGCACATGGAGTTCTTCCCGCGCCCGACGGACAGCTCTCTGTCCTCTCTCTCAAGCATCTCGATCCGGAACCACTGACAGGACGCCCCTTCATGAACAAGACATTCGCCGCATTCCTTTCGCTCGGCGCACTCGGACTCGCAGCCTGCGGCGGCGTTGACCGTGACGGCACTCGCGATCAGTTCATTTCGGAACTGGAAGGTGTTGGCAAAACTGCCGACGGCGACTGCATCGACAGGGCGCTTGCTCGCTACTCCGACAATGACATCGAAGCGCTGTCGAACGGCTCGGAAAACGCAACCACCCAAGCGCTCGCCGAGGAACTGATTGCTTGCACCGACCTACTCGGCGGCTGATCAACTCGCCGGTTCGCTGAAAACGACCAACGGCCGCCGGTTCCCTCGGAGGGAACCGGCGGCCGTTGCCGTTTTCAGGTATTCAGCCCGTTGGACGGGCAGGTAGATCAGCTCCCGAAGGCGCCGCCCACCCCTTCGAAGTCAACCAGGTCACCGGTCGACACGAATGCGAGGTCGCCATCGACGATGGAGACCTGCTGCAGCTGGGCCGATTCGGTCCAGTAAGCATCGTTCACTCCGTCGAGCTGCAGCGTGCCACCGAGGAGGAGGTCGCTGGAGGTGTTGGCGTTCCACACGGCTGCCATCAGGTTGACGCGGTTGAGACCGCCTTCCAGAGCAGCTGCCGAGCGGAGCACGTCGACGAGGAACTCGCCGTACAGGTAGCCCGTCGAGTACGAACCGTCAGCACATGTGACATCGCCGTACTCGGAGAGGACGCGCTCAATCTCCATGACCGCTGGATCGTCGGCAAAGGCCGGGTCACCACAGATTTTGTTCGAGTTCGCCATGATCGGGCCGGCGTTGTCGGCTGAGAGTGTTTCCACAGCGTCCTGGACCGGAGCGAAGTACGACGCCAGGTTGTTACAGGTGTACGACATGTACGTGGTCGGGCGCCAGGTGGACGCTGCGAGCACTGCAGTCGACTGCGAGCAGAACTTTGCAGTCGTACCAGCGAGGAACACGTCGGCGTCAGTAGCTGCCAGCGTGGTCATTTCGTTGGTGACGTCGGCGCCTGCCGGGTCATGAACCTGCTCAGAGACAATGTTGAGGCCGGCGCAAGCGTCGGACCCGTTCAGCGTCTGCTGGTAGGTCTTACCGAAGTCGTTGTTCATGATCAGGGCGGCAACGGTGGCGTCCTCGCCAATGTTGGCCTTAATGTCGGTGCACCAGATCTCCGTCTCGGTGACGTAGTTCAAGATGTTGCCGACGGTCCATGGGAAGTTCGCCGGATCGCCCCAGAACGGGAAGCCAGACGAGTTGAACAGCTGCGGGACACACGCCTCATCGGTGATGGGACGGATCGCGAAGTTGATCGGCGTGCCGATGTTGTGCGCAAGTGCGAACACGTCATCGGAGTCGAGCATTTCTTCGACGTTGGCCACGGCGCGACCAGCTTCGTAGCCGTCGTCCTTGGAGATCAGGACGAGATCCTTGCCTTCGATCGGATCCGTGTCGTTGATGAAGTCGAAGTACATCTCCATACCTTCACCGATAGCACCGAACGCAGCGAGTGCGCCCGACTGCGGCAAGGTCTGACCGATGCGGATTTCGTCGCCGTCGACACCCTGGGTTGCGCTCCAGTCGTCAGGGCAATCGCCGAGTGCCAGCGTGGTGCCAGCAGCGACTTCGACGTCGCCTTCGAGGGCGAGTGCTTCGCCAGCCGGTGCTTCTTCAGCCGGTGCTTCTTCAGCCGGTGCTTCTTCGGCCGGTGCTTCTTCAGCCGGTGCTTCTTCGGCCGGAGCCTCGGTGGCAGCTGGCGCCTCTTCGGTCGGAGCGTCGCTTGCTGCCGGTGTGGCGTCGTCGCTGCCGCATGCCGCAAAAATCAGGCCAGCGGCCATGATTCCAGCGACAGAACGTTGAATACGTGATGTTCGCATGTTCTCCCCTAAATGGTTTGGTTGGTACCGATTGCTCGGC